>CAYRJT010000067.1:0-9472 GCA_964424675.1 uncultured Lachnospiraceae bacterium | reverse complement strand
AAGTAGAGGTCGAAGTCATTGCTGTTGAGCGAAGTGACTTCTTCTCCATCAATATAGAGATTCGCATAGGGCACCTCAGACTGGAAAAATGCATACATTGGCTCCGTATTCTGAGCCATTACCTGAAACTCTATATAAGCCTGTTCCTCAGAATTTTGAATGTTAAAAATGATACTCTGTTTGGCTTGATTCCCAGAAGCCTCCGCATCTTGTACGCTATCAGACTTTGCAAAAGCTGACATATCATGTGTAAAATCAAATCCCTCTGGCTCTGCCACAAGATTGTCGGTCGCTGCGGTTACATTTTCACAGGCACAAAATACAGGAGCCTGGTTGCCAGTCAGTGCATAGAAAACTGCATTTTGGTATAAGAAGGGCTGATTGTCTTCCGGCAGCTCAACAAATGAACTAGAATCAGCAAGGAACATTAGAGGCAGTGCATATGGATTTTCATAAATCGTAACACCCTCCGCGGTCGTATGGACAGGCTGGTAAATGCTGTTTGGCGCAGTTTCTGACAACAAATATTTAACACCAAGCAGGCAGTCCGTAGAGAATGAAGCGTTGCGGTCATAATGAATGATCGAGCCGTGGCTGGTCAAACCAAGATTATCGCAGAAGTCCTGAAGTGCAAATTTGTGAAAAGAGCTGTCATGGCAGATACCATTATAACCATACAGCATCGGGTCATTGGTCGTGACAGAGGTAGTCTTTTCCATCCGGTACAGCCCCGAATCAATTTCTTTTACATAAGAAATGGCAGGTGCATATTCGGCAGTATATTCACTCTGATAATCCATATCACGAAATGGAAAAACCTCATAAGTGAAATAAGCATTTGCAGTTAATTCCAGACAGCAGAGAATGCCGAGCAGTCCCGGAAGACACTTCGCAAAACGAGGAAGTACATGCCACTGCAGCAGTATTTTTTGAATCAGCAAAATGCCCAGGCAGACAGCAAAGACAGCTATGGTGAGCAGCAGCTTTGGCTTGGAAATATAGAGATAATCCTGTCTGTAGATCAGGAAAGCAATGATCACAAACAGAACGCCATACAGGAACATGCGCAGCAATTGAAAGAGGCTGGAGCCAGCAGATGCAAATTCAGCTTCGTAGGCTCTGTAAGCAAACAAAATCATCAGGCAGGAGATCAAAAAGGAATACCTCACCGGTGAACCATGAGGCTCATTCATGCAGTGCCATACCGTGTTAAAGAAATAAAGCTTACAGCTGATGAACATAATCAGCAGAAATACACCGGATACGATCTTTTCTTTGACTGTGATCTTCTTTGCACTAAAGAAAAGCATACAGAGCGCCAGCATGACAACACCTGCATAAATATTTGGCAATGTGGAGGAAACATCCGACCATGTGTAAGCTCCGATATTCAGCCGTGACAGAAAATCCAATGTGTGAAACTGCGAAGTAAAATGCAGCAGACCTTTCAAATTCCCAGGTCCCCGACCGCCGCTGAGAGAGTAAAGTGCAGGGATCAGCGTAACAGCAGACAGCCCGCCGGCAGCAAGTGAGGACAGCAGAAAAAGCTTCACACAAGAAAGTACATCTGCTCTGCGAGGAGCTTTCTGTAACAGCATTTCATATAGAAAATATAATATTGAAAAAATGCAGAGCATGTATCCAAAGTAATAATTGATGATCAGGGAAGCTGTCAGTGAGGCAATATAGAGTCCGGCGCGCCTGGAGAGGATCAGTCTGCGAAGTCCCAAAATGACAAGCGGCAGCAGGATAACCGCGTCCATGAAATTCATGTTTTGAGAATAGATGATCAGATAACTCATCATTGCATAGCTAGTCGAAAAAAGCAGCGTGGGATAGGCAGCCTTGTGCTCATGATTCAGCAGGATGCTGAAGGTCAGTCCACAGCTGCCGATTTTGAGTAGTGTAATGACAGTCATCAGTTTTCCGGTGGCAACCTGCGGGAACAGGAGAAACAGCAGGTTATAAGGACTTAATGTATAATAGGTAAAGAAGCCGACCAGATCTCCGCCCAGTGTACGGCTGAAGGAATACAGAATTCCATTTTGCGGCAGACTTCTGTAGTATTCGTAATAATTGGTATACTGGCTGTAGGAGTCGGGAAATGCATAGAGTCCCTTAGAACCGAAAGGCCACTGACCGAGAAGTATATAGACTACGAGCATTAGCAGCATCGGCAGAAATGCAGAGCATAGGTAAAGAAGAATCTTATTGATTGGTATTTTCTTTTTCGTATCAGGAGTATCCATAGATGGTCTCACTTTCATAAATTCATGATAAATCATACCATGCTTTGGAAATCACGTAAAGACTGTAAATCAGGCAAATTTGAACCGTGTACATCTATGTGTTTTGGATTGCAGAAAGGCAAAAAAAATGGTATATTGTTACTGTTCGGTGTCAATACAGCTTTCAGCTGTAACGGAAACGAACTCATTGGACATTTCCAGCAGCTCTATCTATTATGTGAATCAGGAGACATATAAGTGATATCTTACAAATTTTCAAAATTAGAAAAAAACTGTACCCAGCCGACAGACGGGATGCCGGAGTACAAACTGGCAGTACTGGGCAACTGTGCGACACAGCATCTGGCAACAGCCATCAAGGGCTATGCATATGAGCTGGGTATTCATATGAATGTATTTGATGCAGACTATAATCAGATCGAGGCGCAGCTGATGGATGATGCCTCAGAGCTGTATACCTTCGCACCGGAGTTTATTTTCCTGTATTTATGCACGGAAAAGCTTTATGATGCTTTTTGTGATACAGCACAGAGCAACAAAAAAACATTTGCCGATACGATGATAGCAAGAATCAGGCAATACTGGACGATGATCAACAGTCATTTACCACACGTGCACATCCTGCAGTTTAACTTTGCAGAGCTTGATGACGGCGTGTTTGGCAACTATGCCAATCAGACAGAGGATTCCTTTTTGTATCAGCTGCGCAGGTTGAACTATCTGCTTATGGAGTCCGGTCATGCACTGAAGAATTTCTTCATGGTCGATCTGAACCGGCTGCAGGGAGTGGTCGGAAGAAATGAATTATACAGCGGCAAGCTTTACTATATGGCTAAAATGCCAATCTCCACGCGATATCTGCCTGAAACGGCAAAGCAGATCATGGACGTGGTCATGGCCATCAAAGGGCGTATTAAGAAATGCGTGATCCTGGATCTGGACAATACGCTGTGGGGCGGTGTCATCGGCGATGACGGATTGGAAAATATCCAGATCGGTGAACTGGGACTGGGACAGGCTTTTTCCAGACTACAGCAGTGGCTGAAGGAATTGAAGCAGCGGGGCATGATTCTCGCTGTCTGCTCTAAAAACGAAGAGGCAGCTGCAAAGGAACCCTTTCTCAAGCATCCTGAAATGGTGCTCAGACTGGATGATATCTCGATGTTTGTGGCAAACTGGGAGGACAAGGCGGCAAATATCCGCAGGATCCAGCAGACTCTGAACATTGGCATGGACTCTATCGTGTTTCTGGATGACAATCCATTTGAACGAAATGCAGTGAAAAGTCTGATTCCTGACATCACAGTACCGGATCTGCCGGAGGATCCGTCAGAGTATCTGGATTATCTGCAGCAGTTGAATCTGTTTGAGACAGCTTCCTATTCAAAGGCTGATGCCGACCGGACGAAGCAGTATCAGGAGGAAATCGCACGGACGACACTACAGAGTGTATTTGAGTCATATGATGATTATCTGAGGAGTCTGGAAATGAAGGCTGTGGCAAAGCCGTTTGATGCCTTTCATTTTCCAAGGATTGCACAGCTGACGCAGCGCTCCAATCAATTCAATCTGCGGACGATACGCTACACGGAGGCAGAAATCGAGCAGCTGGTGGCCGATGATTCTCACCTGACATTATATTTTACTCTCAAGGATAAATTCGGTGATTACGGACTGATCAGCGTGGTGGTCATGGATCAGGTGTCTGATACAGAGCTGTTTATTTCAGAATGGCTGATGAGCTGCCGTGTCCTGAAGCGTGGTATGGAAGAATACATCATTGATACGATTATGAGAACAGCAGCACAGGCAGGCTACCAGACTGTGACCGGGGAATACATACAGACACCTAAGAATGCAATGGTGGAGAAGCTGTATGAGAAGCTCGGACTGCAGCCGGTTGGAGAAGGCAGATATCAGGCAGATGTGGGTCAATATGAATTTCATAAAACATATATAGAAGACGCAGAAAATTAAAATACGATTTAACAAAAGAATGGAGAACAAGCATGAGCAGAGAAGAAATAATCGAAAGAGTTACCAATGTATTCAGGGATGTCTTTCATGATGATACCCTGATTCTTACGGACGAGACGACCGCGGCAGATGTGCCGGGCTGGGATTCTCTTCGTCATATCACATTGATGGAGGAAGTGGAGGATGAGATGGATATCCACTTTTCAATGTTAGAGATCAATCAGATGAAAAATGTCGGTGAGATGTTTGACATCATCCAGGCGAGGGCTAAATAATGTCGGTTATTTCCCTTCAGTTCGTCCTATTTTTCCTGGGTATCTTAATCGTCTATTATCTGCTGCCGCAGAAGCTGCAGTGGATCTGGCTGCTGCTTGCCAGCGGTTTGTTTTACTGTGTCAATGCAACATGGATCCAAAGTCTTATATTTGCAGCATATCTGATCATCAACTGGATACTTTCACAGTTTCTGCACCCTGAACGGCAGCACCGGAAAGGTGTTTATACAGGAGTTCTGATTTTTGATATCCTTGTTCTGATGGTATTTAAATACAGTCGGTTTTTCTATCAGATTTTTTGTGGAATCGGTCTGGTCTTTGGCCAGGTATGGAACCGTGAAGGGGCAGATCTGTTTGTAACTCAGACAGAGACACTGGCACCGGCACGCATTTCTTATTTTGCATTGATCGTGATTGGCTATATGACAGATCTGTACTGGGGTAAATATGTGCCGCAGAAAAATATCGGCAAGTTTGCCCTGTTCGCAAGCTATTTTCCACAGATGACATCAGGCCCAATCGTGAAATATGATGAAATGCAGGGCCGGCTGTTTGGAGAGGTAAAACATGAGTTTGACTATAACCGCGTGATCCGTGGTCTGCAGCGGGCACTCTGGGGTATCTTCAAGAAGCTGGTCATTTCGGAAAGATGTGCGATTGTAGTCAATACGATTTATACCTATTACCAAGCTTATAACGGGTGTTATATATTCTTGGCAGCCGGACTGTTTGCAATACAGCTGTATACAGACTTTTCAGGCTTAATGGATATTGTACTGGGCGTATCTGAGGCATTGGGAATCGAACTGCCAGAGAACTTTAATACTCCGTTTTATTCAGTCGGCATTGCGGAATTCTGGAGACGATGGCACATTACCTTAGGCGGTTGGCTGCGGGATTATGTGTTTTATCCCGTGCTTCGTGGAAAGTTATGTCGTGATTTAAGAAAATTCTGCAAAAAGAAATTTGGAAGGCAGTATGAACAGAAATTTGATCTGCCGACCTATGTAGGTCTCTTTGCTTCCTGGTTCCTGATCGGACTGTGGCACGGAGGCGGATGGAACTATATTTTCGGTGTTGGTCTGTACATGTGGCTGATGATCGTATTGAGTGAGCTCTTCCAGCCTTTGTTCAAAAAACTGAATATAGCATTTCGTATAAAGACAGAATGCTTTAGCTGGAAGCTGTTTCAGAGAGTGCGTACATTCTGCATTTTTGCATTTGGTCTGTCCTTCTTCAGAGCAGCGAGTCTAAAGGAAGGCTTTGATATGTGGAGAGAAGCATTTGTCAATTTCAATCCATGGATTTTCCTGGATCAGTCCATTTTCAACCTGGGCCTTGACAGAAGAGAGTGGCAGATTTTCCTAGTTGGATTACTGGTGTTATTGATCGTATCAATGCTGCAGCAAAAAGCGCAGGTCAGAGATCTGCTCGTGAAGCAGAATTTCCTGTTCCGGCTGGGACTGTTTGCAGCTCTGTTTATAGTGGTAATCGTTCTGGGTTATTACGGTACTGATTTTAATGCAGCAGATTTTATATACGGAAGGTTCTGACGATGAAAAAGTGGATAAAATTTATCATTTTATTAATAACGACCGGCATCATACTATTTTTATGTGAACGGGTACTGCTGCTGAAGTCCGAGGACGGCATCGAACAGATTGAGTCCTTTTACCTGCAGAAGGAGAATACGGTGGATGTGATTTTCATGGGCAATTCACATACCTACTGTAATATCAATACCGGTGTTCTATGGGATGAATACGGTATTGCCGGCTTTAATCTGGGCGGTGCGGAGCAGCCCTATTGGAATACCTACTACTATATGAAAGAGGCTCTGAAGACGCAAAAGCCTCAGCTGATCATGTTGGAAATATCGGCGGTAGGAATCAATCCGACAGACTATCAGCCGGATAACTGGCTGATTTGCAATACATATGGAATGAAATGGAATGCCAATAAAATCGCCGCACTGAAGGCAAGTGTCTTTGAGGATTATTTTGAGCGGATGGTCATTCCGATGAATTCGATTCATAGCCGCTATGATGAGCTGACGAGAGAGGATTTTACAGATCCGAACCGTACCATTGCAAATAAGGGCTTTGATCCACGTGAGGGTGTCAGAGCATATGACAGACCGGATGTATCCGGTGTGACTGAGACAACTGCGATTTCAGCAAAGTCGGAGAAGTACCTGCTTAAAATCATCGAACTGACAAAGGCAGAGGGTATCCCCCTGGTGATCTTCACGGCACCCTATGTGGTGAAAGAGGATTCACAGAAGGTTTATAATTATGTGTTTGAGATCGCAAAAGCAAATCAGATACCGGTAGTGGACTTTAATCAGCAGTATGATGAGATTGGTTTGGATTTTGCTGTGGATATGGCAGACGATCTGCATCTGAACCGGGCAGGAAATGCAAAGTTCTCAAAGTATCTGGGACATTATCTGGCAGAGCAGTATGATATCCCGGACAGGCGTGGAATGGAAGAGTATGCGTCGTGGGACGAGGATGCGCTGAATCAGCGTCAGGATAATGCCGCCTATACGCTTCGTATGACGGGAGATTTCGGAGACTATCTGAAGCAGCTGGCAAATGAGCAGTATATGTCATTTGTATTTACGGGCTATAACATGGATGATGTGGCGATTGACGCGCAGATTGTGGAGATGATGCAGGCAGCAGGAATCGGTGCTTCAGGAATTATGAATGGACAAAGTATCCTGCTGGGCGGCAAGGATATCTGGGATTATACGGATCTTGAGGAATTTGAGTGGGCATTTGAGGATCAGAAGAGCCATCTGGTGTGCAGTCGTGAGAAGAATCAGCATGGTGACAGATTTATAAAAGTATTTGTCGGAGATCAGAAGTATGATCTTAAGAATGAGGGTGTCAGCATTCTGGTTTATGACCGCCAGCTCGACAGAGTGGTTGATGTCGTAAATGTCGATACACAGAATCAATACCAGATGACACGGCAGTGAGGATGTCAGCAAGCAAGCCAAAAACAGGTAAGAGGACGATGGTATGGCACTGAAATTATGGCTGGGAGGTTCCGGTTCCGGGAAATCCCATGAATTGTATCAATATGTAATCCGCGAATCTCAGAAATATCCTGAGACCAATTATATTGTCATCGTTCCGGAGCAGTTCACGCTGCAGACACAGCGGGATCTGGTTATGATGCATCCACGCCGTGGGATCATGAATATCGACGTACTCAGCTTCAATCGCTTGGCATACCGTGTATTTGACGAAGTTGGTGGAAATGCCGGCAGCCGGCAGATGATGGATGACATGGGCAAGAGCCTGGTACTTCGCAGGATTGCTGCCGAGCATGCATCAGAGCTGAAGATTCTCGGCAGGAATCTGAAAAAGCTGGGTTACATCAATGAAATCAAATCCATTATCTCAGAATTCATGCAGTACAATATCAAAGAAGCCGAACTGGATACTCTGCTTGCATATGTCAGCAACAGACCCATGCTGCAGTACAAGCTGCAGGACATCAAACTGCTGTATCAGATATTCATGGACTATATGAAAGAACGCTATACCACAAAGGAAGAGCTTCTGGCGACGCTGAGCAGTGTAATCGATCAATCAGAAATCGTGAAAAAGAGTGTCATCGTTTTTGATGGCTTCACAGGCTTTACTCCGATTCAAAACCAACTGTTATCCGAATTGATGACACTGGCAAAGGACATACATGTTACAGTGCTGCTGCGCGATGCCGAAGGTCTGACTGCGGCGGCTGTTGAACAATACAAAAATCAAGAGCAGGAGTTATTTTACCTGAGCTATAAAACAATCGCATCCCTATCCAGACTGGCGGAAGAGACACAGACAAAGCAGGAACCTTATGAAATCCTGCCCGGAAATCCTGTCTATCGATTTCGCCAAGAGCCAAGTCTGGCCTATCTTGAACAACATCTATTTGAATATCACGCAGAGCCTCCCGTAGGTACCGTCCTGACAAAGATAGAAGCCCCCACCGGCATCCATTTGACAGAGGCAGAGAATCCGCAGGAGGAAATGCGGTCTGTCTGCACACAGATTCATGCTTTGATTCGCGAACATGGTTACCGATATGGTGATATTGCAATTATAACAGGCGATATTGAAAAATATGCACACGTGGCAGAGCAGGAACTTCAAAAGTATGAGCTGCCCTGCTTTATCGACAGAACAAGGGGAATCCTGTTGAATCCGTTTGTGGAGTATCTGCGTGCGCTGACAGATATCTTTGTCAAGGACTATAGTTATGAAAGCATGTTCCGCTATCTGAAAACCTCTCTCGTTTCATGGAAGAATGAAAGCGGAGAAACCATTCACCTGCAGCAGGAGGATGTCGATGCATTGGAAAACTATGTGCTGGCATGCGGGATTCGCAGAAAATCGCAGTGGAACCGGAAATGGGTACGTGGTTATCAGGGACTGACAACAGATGAGCTCATGCATATAGAGGAACTGCGGACAAGGATTATGGATCATTTACTGCCGCTTGATGAGAGGATTCGAGCCGCCGCTACTGCGGAAGACTATACAACGGCATTTTATGAATTGATTGATCAGGCAGGGATAGAGCAACAGCTGCACGATATGGCACAGCATTTTGAAGAACAGGGCGAAGCTGATGCTGCCAAGGAGTACCGGCAGATTTACCGGCTCGTGATGGATTTGTTTGACCAGGTCTGTGCTTTACTGCCGGAAGAGAAAATGAGCATACGCGAGTATGGAGAGCTGCTGGATGCGGGCTTCAATGAGATTCGTGTTGGAATCACTCCGCCCAGTATGGATGAGATCACGGTCGGCGATATTACCAGAACCCGCCTCAGAGAAATCAAGGCTCTGTTTTTTGTGGGTGTGAACGATGGCATTGTACCAAAGGGTAACTCAACTGCGGGTATTATCTCGGATATGGATCGTGAACATCTGGCTGAGCAGGAAATCGAGTTGGCACCGTCCT
>CAYRJT010000066.1:0-9976 GCA_964424675.1 uncultured Lachnospiraceae bacterium | reverse complement strand
ATGCAGAAGCAAAGGCAGCAGGCGGATTGAAGATTATCGGTACAGAAAGACATGAGTCCAGACGTATTGATAATCAGCTGCGCGGTCGTTCCGGTCGTCAGGGTGATCCCGGTGTATCCAGATTCTATATCTCTCTTGAGGATGATCTGATGAGACTGTTTGGCTCAGAGCGTCTGATGTCCGTATTTAATACATTAGGTGTACCAGAAAATGAACAGATTGAGCATAAAATGCTGACCAATGCCATCGAAAAGGCACAGATGAAGATTGAAAACAATAACTATGGCATCAGAAAGAATCTACTGGAATATGATCAGGTCAATAACGAACAGAGAGAGATTATCTATGCAGAAAGACGTCGCGTACTTGATGGTGAAAGTATGAGAGAGCCGATTTATAAGATGATCACAGATTTTATAGAAAATTCTGTAGACATGGTGATTGGCGATGATTCTGTTGCTGAGGATTGGGATCTGAAGGAATTGAATCATGTGATTTTGCCTGTGATTCCGATTGAGAAGATCATTACTCCTGAAGTGAAGGGACTCAAGAAAAATGAACTCAAGCATAAACTGAAGGAGGAGGCAGTGAAGTTCTATGAGAGTAAAGAAGCAGAATTTTCTGAACCCGAAAAGCTGCGTGAATTCGAGCGAGTTGTACTCCTGAAGGTCATTGATAATAAATGGATGGATCATATTGATGATATGGATCAGCTACGTCAGGGTATCGGTCTGCAGGCGTACGCACAGAGAGACCCCCTTGTAGAATATAAGATGATGGGTTATGACATGTTTGACGCCATGACTGCCAATATTCAGGAGGAGACTGTACGTGTATTATCTCATATACGTATTGAGCAGAAGGTGGAACGTGAGCAGGTAGCGAAGGTGACAGGAACAAATAAGGATGATTCTGTAGCAAAGACACCGCAGAAACGAGAGACGGATAAGGTATATCCCAACGATCCCTGCCCATGTGGATCTGGAAAGAAATATAAGCAATGCTGCGGGAAACGTTAAAAAGAAAACGTTAAAAGGAATCGTCAATTATGGTAGAATTAGATGCAATTAAAACGGAATTAGTTACATATGAGACTCCACTTGCGGAGATGAAGCTCTCACTGGCGCTGGATGTCAAGACGGAGCGTGTGCAGGAACTGGAGCGTGAAATGGAAGCCCCTGGGTTTTGGGATGACACAGAGCGTTCACAGGTCTATATGAAGGAATTAAAAAACCTGAAGGACTGCATTGAGACTTTTCATGAGTTGGAGACAGGCTACGAGGATATTCAGACATTGTTGGAAATGGGTTATGAAGAAAATGATGCATCCATGGTGGCAGATATACAGCAGGAGTTCAATGAATTTAAAGAGAAGTTTGATAAACTTCGAATCAGTACGCTGTTATCAGGAGAGTTTGATCATAATAATGCAATTCTGAAGCTGAATGCAGGTGCAGGCGGCACAGAGAGCTGTGACTGGGCGGCCATGCTTTACCGGATGTACAGTCGCTGGGCAGAGGATAAGGGCTTTTCAGTGGAGGTACTGGATTATCTGGACGGGGATGAGGCTGGAATTAAATCAGTCACCTTTCAGGTCAACGGAGAAAATGCATTTGGATATCTGAAATCAGAAAAGGGTGTACACAGACTGGTTAGAATTTCGCCTTTTAATGCGCAGGGAAAGAGGCAGACATCTTTTGTATCCCTGGATGTTATGCCGGACATCGAAGAAGATCTGGATGTAGATATTGATGAGGGCGATCTGCGAATTGATACATATCGAAGCAGCGGTGCCGGCGGACAGCACATTAACAAGACGTCATCAGCCATTCGTATCACACATATACCGACAGGTGTGGTAGTACAGTGTCAAAATGAACGTTCACAGCATATGAATAAAGACAAGGCAATGCAGATGCTGAAGGCGAAGCTATTCTTATTAAAGAAGGAAGCCAATGCAGAGAAACTGTCTGATATCCGTGGTGAAGTGAAGGAAATCGGCTGGGGCAACCAGATTCGTTCCTATGTTTTGCAGCCTTATACCATGGTCAAGGATCATAGAACCGATACAGAAGTGGCGCAGGCAGACAGTGTGCTGAACGGAAATATAGATCCGTTTATCAACGCATATTTAAGTAAACAAAGTATGTCAAAGGAGAATATACAATAAATGATACCGGAGGAGAATTTGTGAGAAATGCACTAAAGAGATTATCTGTTGTCGTACCTGTCTTAATCTTACTTTCGGCATTGTTGTTATCAAATAAGGTTTATGCGGACTCTGATGTGAGGACAGTCAGAGTCGGTTATTTTCATCTGGAAGGATATCAGATGCTCAATCAGGAAGAGGAGAAGAGCGGTTATTGTTTTGATTTCCTGCAGAGAATGAAGCTCTATGCGGACTGGCAGTATGAATACATTGGCTATGAAAGCGCACCTGCAGATGTCCTGCAGATGCTTTCTGATGGTGAAGTCGATATGGTGGCGGCCATTGCCAAAACTCCGGAACGGGAAATGGAATTTGACTATTCAGAGCAAGCGATTTCCACGTCCTCAGTTTGTATTCTGACCAGTAGCCAGCGTGAGAGTCTCTGTGTAAAAGGCGATTATACCACCTATAACGGGCTGACCTTTGGTGCTGTCACAGGCAGCGCAGAGATCCAAAGCTTCGAAGCTTTTGCAACGGAAAAGAACTTTCACTATTCTGTGAAGCTCTATGATGATTATGATGCACTGGAGAAGGCCCTGCAGGCAGGAGAAACAGATGCTGCAGTGTGTACAAGCATCAATATCATAAGAGATTCTGTTATGATGGATCAGTTTGATCCGACACCTCTGTATATCATTGTAAAAAAAGGCAACACTGAGCTTCGAACAGAGATCAATCATGCGTTGGAGCTGCTTGAGGCCAATTATCCCTCTTTACAGAATGATTTGTACAAAAAATATTACAATTCTCTGAATCAGAGTATTTATTTTACGTCAAAGGAACAGGAATTCATTGACCAGTGCAGAGCAGAAAATAAGGTTTTTTATGCTATCATGAATCCGGACAGGATTCCTTTTTCTTACTATCAGAACGGAAGAGCAACCGGCGTTGTAGGGGATGTGGCCCGGCATATCTTTGACAAGACAGGACTGAACATCCAAATCATTGAACCTGAATCCAGAGAAGACTACATTCAGATGATTCAAAATGGCTCAGTCAGTATCTGTATGGATATGCTGACTGACTATAATAATGCTGATCGTTATGGGTATATGCTGACGGAGCCTTATTATGAGGCATCCTCCTCTATCGTGACCCGTAAGGAGTTCACGGGGGAACCCAAAGTGATTGCAGCATTGCCAAATTCTCTGTTCTATCAGAAGTTTGAAAAATATCTATCGGAAGAATATGAGATCAAAAGGTATAATAATACACAGGAATGCATCAATGCAGTACTGGATCAGGAATGTGATGCAACGCTTTGTCTGACCTCTGTTGCACAGTATGCTGCTTACTCAGATGAGTTTAATCGTCTAAAAGCTGCAGTATATCCTGCTGTCAAGGGCAAACTGTCCATAGCAATACGGGATGAGGAGAATACATGCCTTGGCAGCATTCTGAACACAGTTATTCTGAATACCAGTGAGGACTATCTTTCCAGTGTGATCCAGTCCTATGAACTTCCGGTCAGAACTCTCTCATTTGCGGGAATCCTGTACAATAATCCGGTCATTGCATTTTTGCTGATCTTGATGGTTACAGTTGTATTCGTACTTTTTGTTATCTGGAGAATTAAGCGTAAGCAGTATCTACAAGAACGACATCTGGCGATGATTACGGCACAGGAGTATGATACACAGATCAACCTGAATATCAAAAGCATGAAATATATTATGACGACGATGCATGTCACAGCATTTCCGACATTTGGTTCGGAGGGGAATTATGCAGAGTGGTTCACACAGTTTCTGGAGAAGCATGTTTGCCCGGAAGACCGGGAACTGATCAGACAAAGCAGAGCACCGGAAGCTTTGAAGAAGCAGTCAATGGTGCTGACTGCAGAGCCTGATACCATTACATACCGGCTGCTTACTGAACGGGGAGAGACGGTGTGGATCAAAAGTACGAATTATTTTTATCAAAAAGGTGATGAAAAGCATTGTTCTATCATGAACAAGGATGTGACAAAGCAGGTGGAAGCAGAACGTGATATTCTGCTTACTACGGATGCTTTGACTGCAATCAGCAATAACTTCACCGGAATCTATAACGTTCATTTGGACAGTGGAAGGTATGAGATCATCAAAGCCTCACAGAGTGCAGAGAAGCTAGAGACCTTGGAGCGGAATTTCCAGGATCTGCAGTGCGGTTATTGTAAAAATTATATTGCAGAGCAGTATATCGAGTCCTATAAAAAGTTCGTGGATCCGGAGAACGTCAGACAGCAGCTTCTGGCAAATGAGACATCAGAGCTGACATATCAGCGCATCGATGGGGTCTGGCTGACGCTGCGCATTTACAAAGGCAAGCTGTACAGTGACTCCAATCTGTCTACGATATGGGTATTCGAGAATGCAAGTGAGAAAGCGCATATGCAGGAAGAACTGAGCATGGCACTCAATGCGGCACAGCAGGCAAGCAAGGCAAAGTCGCAGTTCTTATCAAATATGAGCCATGATATCAGAACTCCCATGAATGCCATTATCGGAATGACGGGAATCGCAGTGACACACATTTCAGACCGCAGTCGTGTACAAGACTGCCTGAATAAGATATCTACAGCATCGCAGCATCTGCTGTCTATCATCAATGATATTCTGGATATGTCCCGTATTGAGAGCGGCAAGATGACGTTGACAGAGGAGCCGGTTGATCTGGCAGAGTTAGCACATACAATGATTACGCTGATTCAACCGCAAATCAAGGCAAAAAATCAGCAGCTCTTTATTGATACCGCGGGTGTTGTAAATGAAATGATCATTGGTGATAATACAAAGATGATGCAGATTTTTATTAATATTCTCTCTAATGCGGTTAAGTTTACACCGATGAACGGCATTATTGCAGTCAAGATCAAACAGCTTCAGACAATGACTACATCTGCATATGCGGACTATGTGTTTACTTTTGTGGACAATGGAGTCGGGATGTCTGAAGAGTTTCAGAAAAAGGTGTTTGATGCGTTTGAGCGGGAAAAAAACTCCGGCATGAACAAGGTGGAGGGAACTGGACTCGGAATGGCAATTTCACGGAATATTGTGGACATGATGGGAGGAGAGATAATCTGTGAAAGTAAACTTGGCAAGGGAACTACTTTTACAGTGAAACTTCCACTTAAGCTGCAGGAATTGCGGGGACCTGAGGTGAAAATAGAGACAATCCGTGATATGCGTGCACTTGTTGTAGATGATGATTCTAATTCCTGTGTCAGTATCTCTCATATGCTGTCAGGCGCGGGTATGCGTCCGGAATGGACGGTATCAAGCAAGGACGCAATTGCAAAATCACAGGTAGCATATGAATTGGGCGACAGCTATGGCCTGTTTATCCTTGACTGGCTGATGCCGGAGTGTAATGGTATCGAGACAACGAGACAGATCAGGCGGGTAATCGGGGATGAGACACCTATTTTCATTTTGACAGCCTATGACTGGTCCGATATCGAAGAAGAGGCAAGGGAAGCAGGAGTCACCGCCTTTCTGGCAAAGCCTTTCTTCAGAAGTGATTTGTATTCCATTCTGCGCAGTATCACTGGTCTTGGGGATGGAGCTGTACCGGATAAGGAACAGGAGAATCAACCTGACTTCAGCGGTAAAAACATTCTCATTGTTGAAGATAATGAAATCAATATGGAAATCGCAAGCATTATTATTCAGGACAGTGGTGCGGCTGTTCATACTGCCCACAATGGTCAGGAGGCACTGGAACTGATAGAGAAATCTGAAGAAGGCTATTATGATTTTATATTTATGGATGTTCAGATGCCAATCATGGATGGTTATGAAGCAACCAGACGGATCAGGGAACTCGCCCGTAAGGATCTGGCGGCAATCCCGATTGCGGCTATGAGTGCAAATGCATTTGAGAGTGACATTAAGGCATCAAAAGAGGCCGGTATGAACGATCACATCAGCAAACCTATCTTTAAAAACGACGTGTACAGTGTGTTGAGAAAATATATATAGAGATTGTATAATAAAAAGTGCAAGTCGATGCTTGCATTTTTTTTTCTGATATGTTACACTCTTATCCATCGGTGAAAGACAACTGTCCGCATATCGGAGACAGACAAAACATATGTGTTTGACACGAGGACAGTTATCTTAATTAGAGACTGTTATGGAGGGAAGGTGATGCTATGACAGAGGAAAACGGATACTTTATCGTAAAGCAGAAAGCTTTGCCAGAGGTACTGCTGAAGGTGGTAGAGGCCAAAAATCTGTTGGAAACAGAGAAGGTACTGACAGTGCAGGAGGCAACAGATAAAGTCGGCATCAGCAGGAGCTCTTTCTATAAATATAAGGATGATGTATTTCAGTTTCATGATAATGCACAAGGAAAGACAATTACGCTGACATTTCAGATGGAGGATAAGCCAGGGCTGCTGGCAGATGTATTAAAAATAGTAGCTGCTTTCGGAGCGAATATCCTAACAATTCATCAGAGTATACCGATCAATGCGGTTGCTTCACTCAGCATCAGCGTTCAGGTATTGCCGACGACAGGAGATATCTCCAAGATGGTAGCGAGTATGGAAAAACAGGATGGCGTACATTACGTCAAGATCCTTGCAAGAGAATAGACAGAAATATAAAGAAAAGGGGAAAGAACATGGTCAACATAGCAGTATTAGGGTACGGTACGGTAGGCTCGGGAGTTGTAGAGGTCATTCGTACCAACTCAAGCAGTATTAATAAAAAGGCAGGAGAAGAAATTAATATAAAATATGTTCTGGATTTGAGAGATTTTCCGGGGGATCCTGTACAGGATAAGATTGTACATGATTTCAATGTGATCCTGAAGGATGATGATATTAAGATTGTTGTTGAGGTCATGGGAGGCGTGAATCCGGCATACAGCTTTGTAAAGCAGTGTCTTGAGGCGGGCAAGAGCGTCTGCACCTCTAACAAAGAACTGGTAGCCAAGTATGGCCCGGAGCTGCTGCAGATTGCAAGAGATCAGAACATTAATTTCCTGTTTGAGGCAAGTGTAGGTGGCGGCATTCCGATTATCCGTCCGTTGAATTCTTCACTGACAGCAGATGAGATTCATGAGATTACAGGTATTTTAAACGGTACAACAAACTATATTCTCAGCAAGATGACTGATGAAGGCTGGGAGTTCAATGATGCATTAAAGAAGGCGCAGGAATTTGGGTATGCAGAGCGTAACCCTGAGGCAGATATCGAGGGCTATGATGCATGCCGCAAGATTGCAATACTATCATCGCTTGCCTTTGGAAATCATGTAGATTATGAAGACATCTATACAGAAGGAATTTCAAAAATTACCAGTCAGGATATTCGGTATGCAAAGAAGCTTGGAATGGCAATCAAATTACTGGCGGACAGCAAACGCGATGGAGATAATTTTTATGCGATGGTAGCTCCCTTTATGATTGCAAAATCACATCCTTTATTCAGCGTGAATGATGTATTTAACGGTATTTTTGTAAATGGTAATGTCATTGGAGATGTGATGTTTTATGGAAGCGGTGCAGGAAAACTGCCGACAGCCAGTGCTGTTGTAGCCGATGTCGTGGATGCGACCAAGCATCTGAAGAGAAATGTGATGGCTTTCTGGAGCAGTAAGAAGCTGGAACTGACCAGCATTGAGAATGCAAAGCGCAGATTTTTTATCAGAATCAAGGGCAGTCAGGATACACTGCTTGCTGATATTCAGGCAGCATTTGGTGCGGTAGAGATTGTAACCTTAGAGGATGCAAAGGATGAGTTTGGATTTATCACACAGATTATGACGGAGGGAAAGTATCATGAGGCAGCAGGAAAGCTGAGTGGTATGATTTCCATGATACGAATAGAAGGATAAAAATACTGAAAGACAGGGGAAATGAGATATGAAGTATATCGTAGTTCTTGGAGACGGCATGGCCGATGAACCAATCGAAGAGCTGGGTTACAAAACGCCACTGGAGTATGCAGATACCGCAACTATGGATCTGCTGGCAGCAAAGGCGGAGATCGGACTGCTGCATACGATTCCTGACGGGATGAAGCCGGGATCAGATACAGCCAACCTATCAGTACTGGGATATGATCCGAAGATTTATTATTCCGGCAGATCGCCATTGGAAGCACTCAGCATCGGTGTACCGATGAGTGATACAGATATTGCCCTGCGATGCAATATTGTCACACTTTCAGATGAAGAGGATATATTTGAAGAAAAGACAATGATTGATCACAGCTCCAGTGAGATTTCAACAGAGGATTGTGCTGTGCTGCTGGGGGATGTGCGTAAGGCTTTGGAAAATGAAACATTTCAGTTTTATGTAGGTACCAGCTATCGCCACTGTATGATATGGAACAATGGACATATTGAGGAACTGAGTCAGCCGCATGACATTCTGGGCAGGGTGATAGGACCCTATCTGCCGGCAGATGAAGTTTTTACAAATATGATGAAAAAAAGCTATGAGATTCTGAAGGATCATCCGATCAATCTGGAAAGAAAGAGGCAGGGACTGAATCCTGCTAACTGCTGCTGGTTCTGGGGCGCAGGTACCAAGCCGATGCTGGCACCGTTTTCAGAAAGGTATGGGAAAAGAGGCGCGATGATTTCTGCAGTTGATCTGCTTAAGGGTATTGCAGTCGGAGCCAGTATGGGTGTCATCCATGTAGAAGGTGCAAATGGCGGACTGCACACGAATTACGAAGGAAAAGCAGATGCTGCGGTCAAAGCACTTTTACAGGAAGGTTATGACTTTGTATATATCCATGTAGAGGCACCTGATGAGATGGGACATCAGGGAAGTGTGGAGAGAAAGGTACAGTCAATAGAGTATCTGGATGAACGCATTATCAAACCGGTTATGGAAGCTATGGAGGCATCAGGAGAGGACTATCGTATGCTGATCCTGCCGGATCATCCGACACCGATCAGGATCAGGACACATTCCAGTGAGCCTGTACCGTATTTACTGTATGACAGCCGCAGACAAATGAAGAAGCAATGGCATTATAATGAACGGGAAGCCAAGGCCTCTGGCCAGTATATAGCGGAAGGGCATAAGATGATGGAGAAGCTGCTGGAGTGTAAGTGACATTTTGACAGCATCAGATTCAGAAATAAATAAAATAGCCGGTTTCCATAAAAACGGCAAGGAGGAGAATATGTTAGTAGTAAAGAAATTCGGCGGGACATCCGTAGCTAACAAAGAGAGAATCTACAATGTGGCCAATCGATGCATCAAGGATTATAAAGAAGGTAAAGATGTTGTGATTGTTCTCTCTGCGATGGGCAAGCAGACAGATGTGCTGATCGATATGGCAAAGGATATCAGCAACAATCCATCCAAGAGAGAAATGGATATGCTGTTGACTACAGGTGAACAGACTTCGGTAGCACTGATGGCAATGGCATTGAATGCACTTGGAGTACCGGCTGTATCTCTGAATGCGTTTCAGGTAGCGATGCATACGACAAGTGCATACAGCAATGCGAGGTTAAAAAGGATCGATACGGAGCGTATCCGTCATGAACTGGATCAGAGAAGGATTGTAGTGGTTACGGGATTCCAGGGAGTCAACAAATATGATGACTTGACAACGCTGGGACGTGGCGGCTCAGATACGACTGCGGTAGCATTGGCGGCATCACTGCATGCTGATTCCTGCGAGATTTTTACAGATGTAGATGGTGTCTATACAGCAGATCCAAGAGTTGTAAAGAATGCAAGAAAGATGAAAGAGATCACATATGATGAAATGCTGGATCTGGCGACTCTTGGAGCAGGCGTTCTGCACA
>CAYRJT010000065.1:0-10009 GCA_964424675.1 uncultured Lachnospiraceae bacterium | reverse complement strand
AATCCATATAGTTTTGTTTGCTTATTATCTGATGTTTTGCTACAATGATGGTTGAGACATCAAGAATGAACAATTGCCATGGAGGAACGTCATGAAGAAGAATAAAAAGAACCGTTATGTGACTAAGATGAACCTATATATCAGAATACTGGTGGCAGGCTATGTCGTTTACATTGCATATCAGCTGATTCCAAGTGTACAGGCTGCAGCTGCCGGAACAGAGAAGATCTGGATGGGCATCGCGACTGCACTGCTTGGCATCGCCGGTCTTGCCATAGTCGGTTTGTCTATTAAAGGACTAATCTGCAAGGAGTACTATGAGGCTGATGAGATTGCAGATCTGGAAGCAGCTGAAAATGCGGATCAAGCAGAGGATGTTGTAGATACCACTGCTGTAGAGATTGATACAAATGCAGAAAATGCTGAAGAAGATCCTAACACTTCCGCAGATTAGCAATACTTAAATTGGGGAAGACTTGGACAAGAGAAGCGGTTGAAACAAATAGAATTTCCAAAGTGGCGGTATTCAGATGTCATACTATCTTATATTGGACAATGAAGCCCCGGCAACCCAAGTACAAATTCCAAAGAAACAAGATTACTTCACTTTTTTGGAAGCTGAATCAACATTATCAAGCCTGACTTGTCCAAAATCAGGCTAATCTATATTAAATGCAGCCAATTTGGAATTTCTATTTGTTTTGGGCACTTCACTTGTCCAAAACCAAGTCAATCTACATCTTGTATATGCTACTTTGGAATTGTCAGTGCTCATAAAGCAATCTTCTTGTCCAAAGCCCGCCCTAGGTCAAAGCCTAAATCATGTTGAAGATAAAAATGCCGGAATCGTTATCCTATTCCGGCATTTATGTGTATGATTTATTCTTTGTTCTATTTGTTCTTCTGAAACCGTATCACATTCCAGGAGCACTTCTTTAAATTCGCCCTGAAGACTCCCTCTTCAAACTCATACTCTTTTTTATGGATGGGGGTTACATGCTCTGCGCTGATGGTATTCACGGCCTTCCTATCATCCTGCTCCATTGCGATGTAATCTGCGACCTGATATCCGGCAAAGCTGCGCAGGTCTGCTTCCAGTATGATGTCGCTGTCTGTATTGCGGTTCACTGCAAAGATGGTGACCTCGTCTCTTTCTTCATGATAGACTGCCACTGCTTCAATATCCGTCACATCCGCATGCTTGATCGTATCATGCTTTCCGGTCACGACCGGAGTCTCAAGCACCACTCCGCGTCCATAGAGTGAGGCATGCAGGAATGGATAGTAAATCGTCTGCTTCCAGATACCGCCGTCATTCTCTGTCATAATCGGAGCAATCACATTTACAAGCTGTGCGAGACAGGCTACCTTGATCCTGTCGGCATGCTTGATCAGCGTGATCAGCATGAGTCCGACCATGATCGCATCCTCAAATGTATAGATATCCTCCAACAGATGTGGTGCTGTCTGCCACGGATGATTTTTCATCGTATCATCGTCTGCCTCTGAAGAATGAAACCACACATTCCACTCGTCAAAGCTGATATTCATCCATTTCTGGCTGCGTTTTTTCGCCTTGATATAGTCACAAGTCGCTATGACGGTATGGATGAAATTCTCCATATCCTGCGTCAATGCAAAATAATCAGCCGTATCATTCTCAAGATTACCATAATACTGATGCATCGAGATGTAATCCACATAATCATATGCTTCATCCAATACTGTCGCTTCCCACTCGGGGAAGGTCGGCATCTTCTCAAAGGAACTGCCGCATGCAGCAAGTTCGATGCTGTCATCCATCAGCTTCATGGCCTTGCCGGTCTCTGCCGCCAGGTGACCGTACTCTGCCGCTTTTCTATGTCCAACCTGCCATGCTCCGTCCATTTCATTCCCCAGACACCACGTCTTGATGTTGTAGGGTTCTGTCTGTCCATGACTCTTACGGAGCTCACTATAGTAAGTACCTTCATCCAGATTGCAGTATTCTAACAGATTCAGTGCGTCACTCAGTCCACGTGTTCCGAGGTTCACAGCCATCATGATCTCTGCATTGACCTTCTTTGTCCACCTGGAAAATTCCTGCAGTCCGAATTCGTTGGATTCTCTCGTTCTCCACGCCAGATCCAGACGTGCCTTGCGCTCCGGTCCGACACTGTCCTCCCAGAAAAAGTTTGAGACAAAATTCCCGCCCGGATAGCGGATAATCGGTATATTCAAATCCCTTACAAGAGAGATCACATCCTGACGAAATCCATCTGCATCAGCCGCCTGATTGGTCGGCTCATAGATTCCATGATAAACCGCTCTTCCCAGATGCTCAATGAAGGAGCCATATAGCCTGTCATCAATCCTGCATTTTATATAGCTTTTATCAATTGTAATTTTCGCGCTCATATCTGTATCTCCCTGCCGCATCTATAAACTGGCGTTTTCTTTAATTCTTCATACCTGTCATAACAATACCTTCTACGAAACTCTTCTGCCCAAAGATATAGATGATAATACCCGGAGCAATCGTCATACAGGTCGCTGCCATGGCGAGATTCCACTTTGTCCCAAAGGAGCCTGTAAAGTTGGTCAGCCCGATGGCAAATGTCGTTTTCTCCATATCATTAATATATATCATTTGCTGCAATAAGTCATTCCAAATCTGAATAAAAAGCATCATTGCCACTACAACGATGGCCGGCTTGATCGCCGGAACGAGAATCGTCCAAAGCGTTCTCATACGGGAAGCTCCGTCAATAGCTGCTGCCTCATCCAGCTCTTTCGGAATGGTCATCATAAACTGGCGAATCAGAAAGATATTGAAGAAACCGCCGCCTGTAAAGTATGGCAGAATCAGCGGCCAGTATGTACCACCGAGATTCAAGCCTTTTGTCCAGAAAATATAAAGTGGAATCAAGGTCACCATGCCCGGAAGCAAGATTGTACCGACACAAAGATTGAAAATCAGCTTTTTCCCGCGAAAGCGCAGTCTTGCAAATGCATAACCGCAGAGAATCGCAGTCAGTGTTCCGGCTGTAACCGAAGGTATAATAATGGTAAAGGTGTTCTTAAAATATTTCCAATACAAGAAGCTCTTGAGCGCGGTCTGATAGTTCTCCCAGAGCCATTCATGCGGAAGGAAGGCCGGAGGATAGGCATACAACGTCGCGTTGCTCATCAATGAAGAACGGAATATCCACCAGATTGGCAGAAGCACTGCTGCTGCAATGATAACCACTATAATCAAAACTATCAGATTGATTCTTTTTTCTTTCTTTTTTCTACTTTGCATGGATTTCATTTAGTCATCCTCCTCTCCAAATAGACTGGACTTCTGTGTCTTGAATAATATAATCGTGAAGATACCTACAAATACAAAGAATATGGACGCATATGCCGCTGCGTAGCCCATTTTATTTTTCACAAAGGCATACATGTATATGACATAGGACATAAACATGGAGCCATTCTGTGGTCCACCCTTCGTAAGTGCCAGTGCCGGCGTGATGACCTGCAGATTTGTAATCAAAGCCGTCAGGATATTGTAAAAAATAATGGGTGAAATGCAAGGTATCGTTACATTCACAAATCGCTGCCATGTATTCGCACCGTCTATTTCAGCAGCCTCCAAAAAGACCCTCGGCACACCCTGCAGTCCTGCCAGGAAGATGACGATCAGATTACCACAACACCAGATTGCAATGAGTGCTAACGAGGGAAGCACCTGTGTCGGACTCTGCAGGAATTCCTTTGGCGGCAGTCCCAACAGCCTGTTTGCAAAGTTAAACAATCCATAATTAATCTCGTAAAGCCATTTCCAGCCTGTGAATATACCAATTGCCGGCAAAAGATACGGAACGAAGAAAATTGAACGCCACAGAGTTCTTCCCTTAATGTTCATATTTAGGAAAATCGCCAAAATCAGCGAATAGAGAATTGAACCAAGAACTGTTAATAATGCGTAAATGATCGTTGCCTTGATGGAATCGGTAAAGTAAATATCCTTGGTGAAAATGCGTTCAAAATTATCAAGTCCTATGAACTTTGGTGCAGATATTCCATTCCATTTAAAAAGACTTAATACAAATACTGCAATTGTCGGCAGATAACTGATGACAGTCAACCCCAGAAATGCCGGAATCAAGCATAAATATGCCGTCCTTTCTTCTTTCTTGCCTACTCGGTATGCTGCTTTCTCTTTTTTCATAGCCTTCTCCTCCATCTGATGCAAAAATATAGCTTTCTTTCGTCTGTATAAATAACCCTATATCATGGAGGTCTGCCACAATAGCTATCCGGCTTCCATCATATAAAACTACTTATCTTTTAAATGTCTGCCCGCCAAGAATTGTGACGGGCAGACATTATCCTGTTACATATTGTTCTCTTCAAAAATACTGTTTAATTCGTCATAGTACTGATCAAGAGCTTCCTGTGCCGTCATGTCTCCTGTCCAGATATATGAGAATACGGTATCCAATGTGCTGTTGAATTCCTCTGTACCATTGACATAGTACCATGAGGTTGACTGTGAATTGTCTCTTGCATAGTCTACAACTGCAGTCTGATACATTTCCTTCTCAGGGAAGTTCGGGTTGCTGATCCACTTATCTGTCTTGGTCTGGTCTGTATACCATGAATCTAAGATCGGCATCCATGTACCTGCTTCAATCAGTGACCATGAATTCTCTTCCTGATAGTACCATTTCAGCCATGTCATAGCTTCTTCCGGATGCTCTGTCTGTGAGAATACTACGTTAGGGCCACCTGTACAAATCGTTACTTTATCCTTGAAGTACGGAAGAACACCTACACCGTATGTGTACTTTGCATCAGGTCCAAGATATGTTCCTACATTCCATGCACCATCTGTTGACATGACAACCTTTTCTGTACCAAGGGATGTGCTGAGTGCTGTAGATGCTGAGCTGACAGGAGGTGCACAGTGATATTTCAGAGAAAGATCTGCAACTGCCTGAATTGCTTCTGCTGTTTCTGCTGCATTGATCGTACAGGTCTTGCCGTCTGCGCTGTAATATCCACCGCCATTAGACTTTGCCCATACTTCTAACTGCCATGGCAATGAGTTTACATTGCATCCATAGATATCTACATTGTCAGGATCAAAATCAGGATCCAGTGCATTCTTACCATTAATATCGATTGTCAGAGACTGTGCTACCTGAACGAATGTATCCCAATCCCATGCATCAGCTGCAGCTGCAGGCGGTGTCATTTTTGCAATATCAAGACCCTGCTTGTCACATACATCCTTTAACAGATCTGCGTTATACCAGAGGTTCAGCACTTCGTTGGCTGCTGAATATGCTACCGGTGTACCATCAAATTTGAAGGTCAGACATTCGAGCGGTTTTGCTTCGCCTTCTTCATACATGGTGCTGATATCTGCAAGTAATCCGTTTTCTGCAAAGTTCAAAACACCTGCCTCGCTCATAATACCTGTATCCGGAAGCTCTCCGGCTGCTGCCATAGTATTTAATTTTGTTACATAATTGTCGTGATCAATCTTCAATACCTCTACAACGATCTGATCCTGTTCTGCATTGAATTTATCTGCCACTGCCTGTGTTGCTTCTGTCTCTGTATCATTTCCCCACTGTGCGTAGGTGATATGTACTTTTCCATCATCTGCTGCAGCCGCAGGTGCTGCTTCTGTCTCTTCTGCTGCAGGCGCTTCTTCGGTAACTTCTTCTGTTGTCTCTGCTGCAGGTGCTGCTTCTGTACCTGCCTTACTACCGCATCCTGCTAACAGTGATGCGACCATTGCTGTGCTTAAGAGTACACTGAGTAACTTCTTTTTCATCAATAAATCCTCCTTTGATTTTACGTTACATTGCCTTCCTTACTTTTGATCATTCCTTCACCCAGACAAGCATTTCTCCTGTCTCCCTGTTGCCCCAATAAGGATATGGGACGAAGGTCAGATCTACATCTTTGTATACAGGCTTGTGTTCTGCATACAGTTCATCCTGATTCCAGTCTCTTGTTACAACTCTCTTACCTGCTGCCTTGATGACAGTGGTTCCGCCAAGCAGATCCGGATCAAAGTATTCCTCGAGCCCCTTTTCTGTATCCAGATACAGGGCTGGAAGATTGCTGCCGTTATCGGTTTCCTCAAGACAATATACCAGAGGCCCCTTCATAACTGCCGCCTTGCCGACATCCTCTCTTACAAGAGGATTGGCCCATACGATCCTGGGTGCTATGGCAAACTCTACATTTACCTCATTACTTTCGAATTCCTGTTCCAGAATACAGTATCCATTCTCCACTACCGGATTTTCGATGTGCGCACCATCTATGGATATCTTCCATTCCTTCACGTATCCCGGAATTCGTATTGCAAGCTTTGCCTTCTTTTTCTGTGTGGTGCTGATGTTGATCTTTATATTCCCATCATTTGGATAATTGCTTTCCATGGAAATCATAAATTCCTGATCCTCTATCATCACCTTTGCCTGACTGGATATAAAAAGATTGATCCAGACGGACTGCTCATCGGCAAAGTAAATGTATTCTCCTAACGATGCAAGTGTCCTTGCGATATTGGGCGGACAGCATGCGCAGCCATACCATTTCTGGCGTACCGGCTTGACATGTTCCTTGGATGTCCGCTCTATACAGTTATCCGGCCATACCTCCAACGGATTTACATAGAAGAAGCTTTTCCCGTTCATGGCAACTCCGGAGATCACTGAGTTATATAGGGATTTCTCTACAATATCTATATAGGATGCATCTCTGGTAATCTGTGCCATACGTCGACCGAAGAGTGCCAGACCGATGGTGGCACAGGTCTCTGAGTAATTGCTGTTATTCGGCAGGTCATAATCTGTCGTAAACCGTTCCAGTATACCGGAGCTGCCAATGCTGCCTGTGATATACATTCTCTTTTTTGTGATGCTGTTCCAAAGTCTCCTGCAGGCATCCATCAGCTCCTGATCGTCATACTCTGCTGCGATATCTGCCATGGCACTATACATATAGACTGCCCTGACCGCATGCCCTTCTGCACTGGTCTGGTCTCTGACCGGCTGATGTGACTGTGAATACTTTGGATCATAATTTTCAAACTCAGGAAAGAGACCCTGAAAACCGGGCTTCTTCTCTTCCTCTAAGAAGTAGTTTGGTTTCCTTCCTCTTCGATCCAGAAAAGACTTCGCCTGTCTTAAATACGCTTTCTTTCCTGTTACCTGATATAATTTGTATAATCCTATCTCTATCTCCTGGTGACCGGGATAGCCTACCGAATCATTTCTGGCAGAAAAATGTTCACAAATCAAATCTGCAAATCTGTACATAATCTGCAGGAACTTATCTTTACCTGTTGCTTGGTAATATGCAACGGCTGCCTCCATCATATGACCTGCAACATATAGCTCATGTCCGTCTCTCAGATTTGAAAATCTCTTTCCCGGTTCTTTAATCGTATAGTATGTATTCAGATAGCCATCCGGCTGCTGTGCTTTTCCAATCAGCTCAATGGCTCCGTCTGCCATATCCTCCAGACGTTTGTCAGGATGGGTAGCAAGAGAATAAGCAACTGCCTCCAGCCACTTCGCCAAATCTGAGTCCTGAAATACTGCTCCTTGAAATTCACCCTTTTCATATCCGGCAGCGATTTTAAAATTTGATATACAGTGACTCGTTTCAATATCCTTCATATGATCGTTCAGGATATTCCACTGATAAGGAATGATCACATCAGGAACTAAATGTATGTATCTGTTCCAAAAAGAATCTTCAATCTTAATATTTTTGAGTGAAACGGATGATAGTTTTTTCATAAATTGTTTGCTCCTATGTGATTAAACGTTTTACCATTTGAGCACATTATACTATCACTTTTTTATAATTGCAAGTACTTTTTTTTATATTTTTTATGCACATTGATGAATCCAATGATTGCTGTATTTACGCACTTTATGACATAAAAAGAAGCCAAATGCTGCATAAATACTGCATTTGGCTTCTATACTTCTCTTTTATTTTCATTATTAAATATCATTTCAATGGATTAAACGTTTTATCTATAATGGATCCATTTTCTTATTCGGATTCCCTTGTAATCAGATTGCATTCAATCTTATATACTGATTCTGGTTCAAATCCCGGCTCTTCTATTTTTTTGATCAGCAGATCCGCTGCCTTATGTCCAATCTCACTCAGTGGAAGTGCTATCGTGGAAAGCTCCGGCTGAAATACCTGACTGATTTCACGATTATCAAATCCGATCAGGCCAATATCCTTGCCGACAGTCAGACTATGTTCATTCATATAGTCATATACGCCTGCTGCCATGACATCATTCATGGAGAAGATCGCATCAACCTCATGCCTCATCAGCTCCTTGCAGGCCTGATAGCCCTGTTCTCTGTTCCAGTCACCATATTGAACGAGCTCCGGATTGTACAAAACCTTATTCTCATATAGAGCCTTCTGATAGCCACGCTGTCTGTCAATCGTATGATGACTTTCCATCTCACCTGCTATCAGTCCGATTTTCCTGTAACCCTTGTTGAACAGTTCCATCGTTGCATTGTAGGCTGCCTGTTCATCATCATAAATAACCGATGGTGTCTCATGATCTGTTGCAAATCCATAAGCGACCACGATCGGAACATTATAATTCCTCGGTATGCTCTTCATCTCACGACAATGTGCACCGACATAGATCACACCTGCTACCTGCTTGCTCTGCATGATCCGGAACTCTTCCTCGACCTCGGTATGATAGCGCTCATGATGATAAAAAGCATTATCATACTTCTTAAAAAGCCTCAGATTTCCAAGCAGAAATGTGTATTCCTTTTCCTCAAGATACTCATGAATCCCGTCTACGATATCAGCGCAGTTGAAGACTGTCAGGTCCTCTGTAATGATGCCGATCATCCTGGTCTGGCGCTGTTTGAGGTTCTTTGCCATCATATTCGGCACGTAACCCATTTCCTTTGCCGTATTCAGTATTCTCTGTCTGGTTTCCTCGCCTACACGTCCTTTTCCATTCAGTATATTGGAAACGGTAGCTATAGAAACATCACATGCCTTTGCAACTTCCTTTATCGTAGCCATTTGATCATCCTGCTTCTTTTATCATAGTAACTGTATTGTTTGTTTATCATAGCAGATATAAAAAATTATGTCCAGATTTGGTTAAACCATTAACCTTATTGCTTCGCTCGGCGCTTATCCTTTAACAGCTCCGGCTGTCATTCCATCTATGAGGTATCTCTGGAACAGTAGGAATATCACGAAGATGGGGATGATGCCGAACATGGAACCGGCAATCAATACATCATAGTTATTGCCATATGGGGTCAGCAGCGTGTTGAGACCGATTGGCAGGGTAAACTTGTTTGCACTTCTGAATACGAGCAGAGGCCACAGCATATTATTCCAAGAGCCCATCGCACACAGAATACCCATCGCTGCAAATGCCGGTTTGGAAATCGGGAGCATGATCTTGAAACAGATACCATACTCGGTCGCCCCGTCGATTCTGCCTGCATCCAAGAGCTCTCTCGGCAGAGACTCCATATACTGACGGAAGAAGAAAATCGTTGATGCATTACAGATCAGCGGTAACAGCACGCCTGCTCTTGTATCGATCAGCTTGATTGTGATCATTTCCTGATAAAGTGGCAGCATCAGGATTTCAAACGGAACCATCATAGTCGCAATGACTAAAAAGAACAACAGGTTTTTCAGTCTGAAGTTGTACATGGACAGTCCATAGGCTACCAGATAGCATACCACCAAGGTAATCAGTACCTGCAGGAGTGTAAGTACCATACTGTTTCCAAACCACATAAAGTATTTCTTCGAGTCAGCATTTCCGCTGAATAAATAGATATAATTATTCAGAGTCATTGTCGTGACATCCAGATTGATGCTCAGGCCCTTGCGAATCAGTTCAGTTCCCGGTCTGAAGGATGCCATCAGACCTGCGAGAAGTGGAAATACTACCAATGAACAGATCACTACAAAGACGCCTGTC
>CAYRJT010000064.1:0-10107 GCA_964424675.1 uncultured Lachnospiraceae bacterium | reverse complement strand
AAATGTGCATGCCTGGTGATAACATCGAAATGACCATCGAACTGATTCACCCGATCGCTATGGATCAGGGTCTTACATTCGCTATTCGTGAAGGTGGACGTACAGTTGGTTCAGGCCGTGTTGCTAAGATTATTGAATAGTCACGCAGGCAATGAGCCATGCGTAAATGAATAACGAAAAGCCCGATGCAAGCTTGCTTGTAATCGGGCTTTTTGTTATTCATTTACATAGGGCGAAGCCCGTGCCTGAGATGGAGCGAAGCGGAATCGAAGGGCGCATGGCGGACTCCCGTATCACATTCCAGCGACTCGAGAAGCAAAGCGCCCTCGAGAGCATACAAGAATTATTCCCTACATCTCCTCTATCGAGGCAACTCAATCCAAAACCGCGTCCCTTCTCCAACAACACTTTCCACCCTGATGATCCCCTTATGCTCCATCACAATCATCTGAGCAATCGCCAGCCCAAGTCCGGCACCCTTAGCGGAGGCGTTCCTTGCCTTATCAGCTCTATAAAACCGCTGAAAGATATGTGGCAAATCCTCCGGTGCAATTCCATTCCCATCATCTTGAACCTCAATCCGTATCATTTTCTTAGACTCTGCTGCACGGATGCAGATTTCTCCGGATTTCCCCATATATTGAATCGCATTATCCATTAATATTGTAAAGAGCTGTTCCATTTTTCCATGATCTGCATTTATAATCAAATCCTCTGGAATCTCAGACCGAATGATAATTTTTCTTTCCTTTGCCAGTGCCTCAAAGCCTTCAGCCTTTGCATTTACCAAAGCGGCTAACGGCAGCTTCTCCATCACCGGCGGATTGGCACCGGTATCTGCACGTGAGAGCGTCAGTAGTGCTTCCACCAGCTGATTCATTCGATGTGATTCATTCTCAATATTCTTCAGCCACTTTTCCTGTTCGGCAATGGTGGAATCTCTATCCTCCATGACAATTTCCAGATTAGACTGTATGACAGACAGAGGGGTGCGAAGCTCGTGCGATGCATCTGCCGTGAAATCCAACTGCTGCTGCCATGCCTTCTGAATAGGCTTGACGGCTAGATTAGACAACAGAAAGCTGCCAATGAGAACAGCTATAATCAGAAGCAGCCCGAGTGATGTATATCTTTGAATATAGTATTCGCTGCTGTTTCTGTGCAGTCCGAACATCAACGTAATGATAACGATAGCTGAAATGACCATTGTTGCATATAAAATAAAGCGATTTTTAATTTTCTTGATCATCTTTTCTCCTGTTCTGCTTTCTCTGTCAGCATATATCCAATACCACGAACGGTTAAGAGCCGGATGCCAGCTTTGGTAAAAGGAAGCTTTTTCCTCAGATAAAATATGTAGAGCTCTACATTGGCAAGTTCAATATCGTGGTCAAAACCCCATATTTTCTCCATGATCTGTTCCTTGGACAGTACCAGCTCCTTGTTACGGATTAGTAATTCCATAAGTGCAGCCTCGGTGTTGGTCAGGGAGTAGGTTTCACCATCAATGATGAATTCAGATTTCTGCGTATGAAGCTGCCCACGCCCGATGGTAAGAACATCATTATCCATAAAGCGAAGGCTTCTTCTGGCGAGTGCATTCACACGTGCAAGAAATTCCTTGTTGGAGAAGGGTTTAATCAGATAATCATCTGCACCTGCGTCCAGACCGTCTACACGGTCATTGACTGTATCTCTGGCCGTTAAGAACATCGCCGGTGTCGTGATACCGGCTTTTCTGACACTGCGGAGAATATCAAGTCCTTCCTTACCGGGCAGCATTCTGTCCAGAATTAACACATCATAGATGCCACTCAGCGCATAATCTTCTCCGGAAATTCCGTCATAGACAACATCCACCTGATATTTATTCTGTTTTAATTTGTACTGAAGAGCATCAGCAAGTGCCGTTTCATCTTCTACTAATAATATTCTCATATGTCTATCATAACATATTTGATTTTCAAAGAAAATTCAAAGATTAGTCTGTTAGAATGATTTTTCGTAGACAATATGAAATCAATGGAGATAGGAGAAAAGGAACAAATGAATGGAATCATTGATATGACAGGACTGCTTGGAATGATTTGCATGATTGTGGTTGCGGCAATTTTTTGGAGAAGGAAGAGTAGAATGATGCATAGACTTCATAAGCCGTTTACAATCCTTGGAGGATTTCTTACAGTGATTCATACGGTGGCTGCTTTAATTGCTATTTCAGCAATTGATGGCGCAGCGCTTTTGGTAGTATTATCTGGAGCGCTTGCAATCGGTGGGTTTGTGATTTCGATTGTTGTTCTGGTCAATCAGAAGACAGAGCATAAAAAAGCAGTACGTCAGCATGTAATATATTCATTTGCTTCTGTCGGAATCAGTATTCTTCATGTGATATTGGCGGAGGTGCTAATGTAGTATGGTGTCTATACAGGAAGTAACATATCGTTATCAAAGTAATCAAGAGACAGAAGCATCCACAGGACGAAATGGAATTGAACAGATTAGTCTAAATGTTAATCAGGGAGAACTGGTTGTGATTGCGGGAAAGAGCGGGTGCGGCAAGACTACACTTTCCAAATGCATCAATGGCCTGATACCACATTTTGAAGAGGGCGAATTTGAAGGCAACGTCTATTTGGATGGTCACAATACACGGGAGATGGAGATTGGAAAAATCGGCGAACTGGCAGGCTCCGTGTTCCAGGATCCGAGATCACAATTCTTCACGACAAATGTATTTGATGAGTTATCATTTGGCTGCCGTAACATGGGCTTATCTCGTAAAGAAATTATAAACAGAATGGAGGAGTCCATAGAACAGCTTGGTCTTGAGAAGCTGCGAGACAGAAATCTGCTTATGATGTCGAGCGGAGAGAAGCAGAAGGCTGCAATTGCCTCTTGCTATTGTATGCGCCCGAAGGTTTTTCTCTTTGATGAGCCATCTGCGAATCTGGATATGCAGGCGGTTGAGGAACTCCAGAATCTAATGCAGCGCCTGAAGGCTATGGGTCATACCATTATTGTACTGGAACACAGACTGTATTATCTGCGTGACCTGATGGATTCCTTTATATTGATGGAGGATGGAAGACTTGAGACGATCTATCGGAGAGAGGATGCACTTTGCATGCCGACAGAAAAGCTTCAGAAAATGGGGTTGCGGCTGTTCTATCCAGAGAAGGCAGAACGTCTGGTTCATGAAGTGAAGACAGGGCATGAGAAGACACTGGAAATCAGACAATTGTCATTTTGCTACTCGAAAGGAACTGACATGGTATTTTCAGACCTGAATATGACAGCAGCCCCAGGGGAAATTATTGCGCTTACCGGAAGCAATGGAGCGGGTAAGACGACACTCGCGAGAGTGATAACCGGACTGCTTAGAGAACAGAGCGGCAGTATTATGTGGAAGGGAGAGCCGCTTTCTTCAAAGCAGCGGATGCAAAAGGTATACTATGTGATGCAGGATTCGGATTATCAATTATTTTCGGAAAGTGTAGAACAGGAATTGCTGCTCGGTGTGAAGGAAAGCGAAGAGAACAGGGATCAGATGGAAGAGCTGCTGCAGTATTTCGGCCTTGAGCAGTACAGGGCGAGACACCCAATGGCATTATCACGCGGCCAGAAGCAACGGCTTACCATTGCAGCAGCACTGATGAGCGATGCTGAGATATTCATTCTGGATGAACCGTCAAGTGGTCTGGACGGTGAGAATATGAGAAGAATGAGTGATATGCTGCAGAAAATATCAGAAACCGGCTGTATCATCATGGTTATTTCGCATGATACAGAATTTATCCGGACAAGCTGCAGCCGTGTAGTGGAGCTGAGAGAGGGCGGAACCTATGAAGTGTAACAGAAATCAGATAGTCTGTATAGACGGAAGAATACGTGTCATCGTCGTTATAGTCGCATCTGTTCTGGCTGTGATCTTTCAGGACAATGAACGGATTCTGATATTAGCCGGAATCATCGGACTGCTGATGATGATGTCCGGTGCTGCGAAGACAGCTTTGATAGAGTTCTGTGTGATTGTATCGGTCTGTGTCATGCAATCGATATGCCAGATTGTGATACAAGGCCAGATTCGTACCTTCATCCTGACAGTGCTGCAGCTGCTGCCACGACTGCTGCTGATTCGCATGCTCGGTCTGTCTCTTACAAGGACGATGGGAACAGGGGAGATTGTGGAGACGATGGAGCGGCTCCGGATTCCAAGGTTGATTATCATTCCGTTTGCAGTGATGCTGCGATATCTGCCGACGGTTCGGGCAGAACTCGGATATATCAGGGAAAGCCTTAAAATCCGCGGTATTGATACATCCTTGGCAGCCTTCCTGAAGGCTCCGGTGAGATGGATGGAATATATGCTGGTTCCGGTGCTGATGAGGAGCATGCGTCTTGCAGATGAATTGTCCGCAGCAGCCATGGTACGCGGAATAGAGAACAGAACAAAACGTGCATGGATGTACGGAAGAAGCAGAAATGAACATAGATACATCAAAAACTGAAGAAAAGAGGAATTTGTAATGAATCGTAAGCGTTTAAATATCAAGGATTTAATCACTATAGGTGTACTGAATACAATAGCCATAGTCTGTTATGCAGTTGCAATTCTGATTGCGTGCTCCACTGTAATAGGACTGTTTTTTTCAACAGCAGCAGCATTTCTGGTTATGGGTACTGTTTATATGCTGATTGTATGCAAGGTACGAAAGAGGGGCACCTTTTTTATATGCGCTGCATTGATGAGTCTGGTAGGACTGATAGGCGGCAGAATCTTCACGACAGTTGGCTGCATTGCAGGAGGAATCATAGCAGAGCTTATTGCTGGTCATTATAAGAGCTTTCGCCGTATGGTGCTGGCCTATGCCGGTTATGCGATGGCTGTGGCAGCCGGAGTCTATGCACCTGCCTTTATCATTGGCTCCAGCTATCTGCTGGCAAGAGGAGCAAAACGCGGGATGACACCGGAGGTTGTAGCACAGTATGATGCTTATTTTAAACTTCAGTACTTCTTTGCGATTCTTGTCCTGAATGTGGTTATGGCAATTATAGGTGCCTGCATCGGAAGGCTGATTCTGCATAAACATTTTGTGAAAGCCGGCATGCTGATGGAGGAAAAAGAATATCAGGTCTTTCCCTGGTGGAAGGCTCGCCTGTACAGTGGACTGCTTTTCTTTCGCAAACGGTATCAGAATCCGGAGAAGCTTCTTGCAGAATATATCGAACCCGGTATCGAGATTGCAGATATTGGGAGTGGAATGGGATTCTTTACAATTCCGATGGCACAGATGACAGGTCCTCAGGGCAGGGTGGTTGCCGTAGATCTGCAGGAGGAGATGCTGCAGGGACTTTATCGCAAAGCACAAAAAGAACACTGTGAACAACAGATCGTGCTGCATGGCTGCAGTGAGACGTCTCTGCAGCTCGCAGAGTGGAAACAGCACTTTTCCTTCGTGTTGCTTTTTGCTGTAGCGCATGAAACACCTGACAGAAACGTATTATTTTCTGAGATTGCATCATCCATGAAGGAACATGGCCTTCTGCTTTTTGCAGAGCCAAGCGGACATGTAGATGCTAAATGCTTTGAGGAGAGCGTGCAGTATGCTCTGAAAAACGGTTTTCAGGTTCTGGATTATCCCGAGATTAAAATGAGCCGGGCAACCCTGCTCGAAAGAATCGGCTGAGAACTGAAATCGAAGCAGAGTAGTCCCGCCTTGGATTTGACATTCTGCACAGAAACGTGGTATACATGTGAAGGAAATCAATAAATATATATTAAAGGATATTCATAAGAGGACTATGAGTCGACTGAAGAGAATGCTGAAACAATTCATATCTGATCTAAAAAGTGCCATTTGGGTCATTGCAGACCTGATCATATACTGGGCGGTATCCTCTATCTGCTTTGGAGAATTCTGCCCGATGAAAATTCTGACCGGAATACCATGTCCGGGGTGCGGGATGACGAGAGCTGTGATTTTGATGCTTACCGGACATTTCACAGAGTCTTTAGAGATGCATCCCATGGCATTACTTTGGATCCTGCTTGGTCTGTACTTTTTTATCTGCAGATATTTATTGGGTCGAAAACCAAAGGGAGCAGCGGTGACAGCAATTGTATTATGTATATTGATGATTCCACTGTACATTTATCGGATGGAGCATATGTTTCCGAACCAAGTTCCAATGGTCTATACTTCCACGCCGATTGGTGATGTGATTCTGTTATTACAGGGAAAGCTGTGACAGAAGGTTTTATATTATATTAAAACAGTGCTGGAAAATACAGTGAGACTTTGTTACAATAGAAGATAGATATTACAATTGACTTATGAGGAGGATAATACTATGGATACTAACACAACAGTAACACAGGCACCATCAGTAGAAACAACAATCACAATCGGCGAGTGGATGCTAACGACGATCATACTGGCAATCCCATGTGTAGGATTCATTATGACTTTTGTATGGGCTTTTGGTGACACAAAGCGTACTAAGCCAAGTAAATCAAATTATGCCAAGGCAATTCTCATCTGGTATGTGATCAGTATTGTAGCCGGAATTATTTTCAGCTCATCTCTTGCGGCAATTTTTGCATCTATTGCAAGTCAGATGTAATCTGCATAAAAAGCAAACCTGTATTAAATGAAACACGCCTCATCAGCACAGCTGTTGGGGCGTGTTTCATTTCTGTCTTATGTTGGAACAGGACTATCCTGTATATCTGCCGCTTGCACCGCAAGGAAGTATCAATCCGTTCTCGGTCACAGGCAGACCGATTTCATCTGCTTCCACATGTCCGCCGAACTTCTTTACAAGAACTGTATTCAGCATATAAGAGAGTACAGCGGGCTGCAGACCGGTGGTATAAGAATTTACTAAGAAAAATAAGGGCTTGTTTGTCAGCAGCTGTGCACACAGCTCAATAAATGGAAAGATGGATTCTTCTATTTTCCATGTCTCGCCCTTTGGTCCACGTCCGTAGGAGGGCGGATCCATAATAATGGCATCATACTTGCTGTCACGTCTGATTTCTCGTTCTACGAACTTCACACAGTCATCAACCAGCCATCGGATAGGAGCATCTTCGAGATGACTGCTTTTAGCGTTTTCCTTTGCCCATGCGACCATGCCCTTGGAGGCATCTACGTGAGTGACATTGGCACCTGCAGCGGCGGCTGCGAGTGTGGCACCTCCGGTATAGGCGAAGAGGTTGAGCACTTTGACTGTACGACCTGCATTGGTTTTTTCATGAATCAGCTTTGAGAACCAGTCCCAATTAGCTGCCTGTTCAGGAAAGAGCCCTGTATGCTTGAAACTGAATGGCTTCAGATTAAATGTGAGGGATTGATATGAAATCGTCCATTGTTCGGGAAGATCAAAAAACTCCCACTCGCCGCCGCCTTTGCTGCTTCTGTGATAATGTCCGTTCATATGCTTCCAGCCGGGAAGCTGCTTTGGCGTATTCCAGATAACTTGCGGATCCGGTCTGACCAGAATGTATTTGTTCCAGCGTTCCAGCTTTTCTCCTGAAGAGGTATCCAGTACCTCATAGTCTTTCCATTGGTTGGCAATCCACATGACTGACTCCTTACGATCTAGATTCTGTATCATTATAATACATTATTGATAATGGAAATGATCATATCCTGATCATATGGTTTTGACAGAAAATCACTGGCTCCGCATTTGACTGCCTCAAGCATCTTGTCTTTCTGTCCGGCAGCGGTTACCATGATAACCTTGGCACTTTTATCATATTCCATGATTTCGCGCAAAGCACCAATGCCATCCAATATGGGCATTGTGATGTCCATGGTTACGAGATCGGGCCGTAATAACTTATACTGTTCCACACCGGCTCTGCCGTCCGCTGCTTCTCCTATTATGGTATGTCCGGCATCTTGAAGAATACCGGTCAACATCTTTCGCGATGTTCTTGAATCATCCACGATGAGTATGTTTGCCATGATGATTAATCCTCCGTAAATATCTGTTTGATTTAAATGTTGATTGCATGATCAATGCCGATGATGATTTCTACCTTTGTACCCATGATATAGAGCGGGAGAACATAAAACGGCTGGTCTGACTGAATGGTAAGATCGCTGTAGGTCATTGGCGGCATCATATCAATTGCGATGCCTTCATTGCTGAGTGCAGATGCATACAGACCGTTGACAACATTGATAAATTCGCAGACAGCATCCAGTGAATCGGCATCTACAGCTTCGAAGTCTTCCTTGGCATACGGACTGGCAATGGAAAGAAGAGCATCTTTGTCTCCAGAGATGCCGAGGAACATAGTGTGATCTCCGGCAACAGCCTGTGAGGCAAGGTGCTGGAATGGATACCGATCGGTCTGGTATACCTTGTCCATATAGATACGTGGACTGACAAAACGTACAATATTACGAAGTGTTAGTCCGAATAATTCAGAATAATAGGGCTGATCGATCTTGATGAAAGCCGTGGCAGTTTCATCTATATCACCGCTCTTGATAAGTTCCATATCCTCATCCGATAGACCAAGCTCCTTTTTACACTCTTCAAGTGCATGTTCTAACTCTTCCAATGACATATACTTCTGATCGACGACTGTTTGTACAAAAGAAAGATAAGGACTTCCCTGCAAATCAAGTAAGTGAGAGACATTATCAGCTGTCAGATATCCTTTTTCGATTGCAATATCGCCAAATCGTCTGTCCATGGTAGCCTGAAGGCTATTGATCTCCGCTGCCTGCTTTTCAGTCAGCAGTTTTTCAGAAACGGCAATCAGACCAAGCTTTACGCGGATTCCGCGCTGAGCCTTTAAAATTTCGGCAAATTGTGATTCCGTGATCAGATGTTTCTTGATCAGATAATGACCACAAAATTGTGTAAACATAGCATACCCCTTTCATACTGCACGCGGCACTCAAATCGGTGAACCGGTGTCTTTTTCATAAGAATGATCTAATAGAATTGTATAATGTTTTGCTGAAAAAGACAAGAGATATTGCCCTTTACCCGAATTTATATTATAATCTGAAACGGTGCTTTGCCAACTATGTCATCAATGATAAGGATGAACCAGAACATGAAGCAGAAAACAGCATCTGTATGTATTGTGACAGCAGGAATCCTGTGGGGACTGATTGCTTTATTTGTGAGAAAACTGAATGCAAACGGATTTGAATCAATGGACATTGTGATTTTGCGTTCCATGGGTGCCATGCTGCTGATGTTTTTCGGACTGCTGTTCTATGACAGATCGTTATTCAGAATCAGGGTAAAGGACTGGTGGTGCTTTGCAGGAACGGGGATACTCAGTCTGACTTTTTTCAACTGGTGCTATTTTAAGACAATTGTTTTGAGTTCATTATCAGTTGCTTCAATCCTGCTTTACACTGCTCCGGCAATTGTAGTGGTACTATCGGCATTTTTATTTCATGAGAAGCTGACTGTTAAGAAAGTGGTATGTTTATTGATTGCATTTGGCGGATGTGTATTGGTAACAGGGGTATTGGAAGAGGGAGGATCCTCTCTGCCTGTAAAGAGTATCCTGGTCGGACTGGGCGCCGGACTGGGTTATGCATTGTACAGCATTTTTGGAAGATATGCGATCGAACGTGGCTATTCTTCATTTACAATCAGTTTTTATACATTTCTATTTTCTACAATCGGAACACTGCCGCTTGTAAAGACAGGGAGCATTGTAAAGAGAATCATGGATACGGATACTGCGGCTGACCTGTTGCTGATCGGCGGTCTGGCGTTGATTTCAACGGTACTTCCTTATTTATTATATACGCTGGGGCTGACGCATGTGGAAAATGGAAAGGCTTCTATTATGGCATCTATTGAGCCGGTGGTAGCAACAACACTGGGAATTGCAGTGTTTGGAGAAACATTATCAGCACTCGGCCTGCTGGGAATCATATTGGTGCTGGGTTCTGTCGCTGCCCTGAATTGTACACTATATATAGAAGAAACACATGGAATCGATACAAGAAAATAAATTGTTTTAAAAAAAATACACGAATTCAAAAAAAAGCCTTGAATTCAAGGGATTTCTCGTGTATACTAAATTTTGCTGTGACATGATAGCGTTGAAGCGTG
>CAYRJT010000063.1:6583-10164 GCA_964424675.1 uncultured Lachnospiraceae bacterium | reverse complement strand
TTTCAAATGGAATGTCAAATCCGTTCTTTTTTAATTTGGCCCCGCAGTTCGGGCACTCCTTATCCGGCATATCACAGCCCGCTTTTCCCGCATACGCTTTGACATCATCTGAAGTAAAGTCAGAATAATGACATTCCGAACAATAGTAATGCGGTGACAGAGGATTGACCTCTGTAATTCCGGACATCGTTGCCACGAACGAAGATCCGACAGAGCCACGCGAGCCGACCAGATAACCATCCTCATTTGATTTATGTACGAGCTTCTGTGCGATCATGTACATAACTGCAAATCCGTTCTTGATGATGGAATTCAGTTCCTTTTCCAAACGTTCCGTAACCTGGACAGGCAAATCATCTCCGTAGATCTCATGTGCCTTCTGGTAACACATATCCGTCAGTGTCTTATCAGAGTCTTCTATGACCGGTGGACACTTATCCGGACGTACCGGCGAGATCTTCTCTACCATATCACTAATCAGGTTCGTATTTGTGACAACGACTTCTTCCGCTTTATCACTACCAAGGTACTGAAATTCAGCCAGCATCTCCTCTGTTGTACGCAAAAACAGAGGAGCCTGATCATCCGCATCCTTAAACCCCTTGCCTGCCATGATAATCCGGCGATAGATTTCATCCTCCGGATCCATAAAATGCACATCACAGGTTGCTACGACCGGTTTCTTGAACTGTTCTCCGAGAGCGACGATTTTTTTATTGATATTTTCTATATCCTCCATTGTATTCACGGAAGACTTTTCATCCCTTAACAGGAAGGCGTTATTCCCTAACGGCTGAATCTCCAGATAATCATAGAAATTCACGATTCTTGCAATATCCGCATCCGGCTTTCCATCCAGAATGGCGCGATAGAGCTCTCCCTGTTCGCAGGCAGAGCCAATGATTAGGCCCTCCCGAAGCCTGCTCAGTTCACTCTTTGGAATACGCGGACGCATATGATAATATTTCAAATGTGACATAGACACCAGACGATATAGATTCACACGCCCCGTCTCATTTTTCGCAAGCAAAATCACGTGGTAGCTTGGCAGCTTCATAACCATCTGTTCCGAAGTACTGCACATTGTATTAATCTGCTGTAGTGTTGTATGCCCTTTTTCTATCAGCATTTTCTGAAAATGCAGAAATATCTCCGCAGTCGCACCCGCATCATCTACCGCCCTGTGATGGTTTTCTAAAGAAATCTTCAGTTCCTTTGCTACATTGTCAAGCTTATACTTCGAAATATTCGGCAGCAAAACTCTAGCCAATCCAACCGTATCCACAGAAGTGAATTCCCGCTCCATCCCGACTAAAAAAGCATTGTGTTCCAAAAAGCTCATGTCAAAGGAAGCATTATGGGCTACCAGCACTGCATCTCCGATAAACTCCAGGAATTCCGGCAGCACCGTTTCTATGGTATCTGCATCCTGTACCATGGCATCATTGATGCCGGTCAGATTTTCGATCCGGAACGGAATCGGTACCTCAGGGTTGACAAAGTAAGAAAACTTGTCCAGTATCTTTCCGCCCTGTACCTTCACGGCTCCGATTTCTATGATTTTATTTTTAAACGGTGAAAAACCGGTCGTCTCCAGATCAAATACAACAAAAGTATCCTCCAGTGTCCTCTCTCCGGGGTTAATGACGATATCCTTCAGGTCATCAACGAGATAGCCCTCCATACCGTAGATGACCTTGATATCATTTTCGTCACCCCTATTAATCTTATCCAGTGTATGCAGTGCATCCGGAAACGCCTGAACAACGCCGTGATCGGTCACAGCAATCGCTCTGTGTCCCCATTTCTTTGCACGTTTGATCAGATCTGAGACCTCACTGACACCATCCATATCACTCATTTTGGTATGGCAGTGCAGCTCTACCCGCTTTTCCGGGCTGTTATCCATTCTGCTTGTTGTAAAATCCGGTATCGTCATGATCCCCACAATATATCCAAGCATCAATTCCTTTGAGAAGCTGTCCAGATTTGCGACTCCTTTGATCTTTATAAATGCACCCGCCTTCAGTTTATCTGACAGTTCCTCTTTCACATCCGGCTGTACAAAAATCTTGGCAGCAATCGTATCTGTAAAGTCCGTTATATCAAATGTAATCAGGAACTTCTCGTTCTTCAGTTCTCTGCTTTCCACACGGATAATTTCACCGCGTACTGTTACCTCGCCGATCTCGCCAAGCAGCTGATCGATCGGTATCGCATCATCATCAAAGTCTCTTCCGTAAATGACATCCGGATTATCCGAGCGTCTGGCAGGATTACCGCTTCGTCTTTGAAATCCACCACTGCCGCCGTTCTTTTTGTCAAAACCGGTCTTTTTATCATATCCACTTTTTTTCTCGGCACCGCTCTTCTTGTCTGCTTCGCCGCCTGCTGCACCGTTTTGTTCTGCTGCCTGCGTATCCTCCTCTGTCTGAAGGTTGGATGCTATCTGTGTAATCTGCTCCTGTACCTTCAGCTGTGCATTGGCTCTTGCCTTACTTGGAACTGCACTTTTATATGCAATCCGGATATCGGTCTGCAGCCCGCATCGTTCATTGATCATCTGATTCAGAATCTGCAGCAATCCCTCGGAGCGCTTCTGTGCTATGAGCGTATCCTCTATCGTCAAAAGCATGACCTGCTCCTCCGGATACTCAATTGTCGCATGATAAAAGAGATTATAATCAAAATGATTATAATCCTTTAATTCCATACGGATGCTCTCCCCATATACCTCCATCAGATTCTCAGGTGTATACTGGCTGGAAAGTGTGAAATGCTCCATGATCTTCACCTGCATCCTGGCACCTGCAAACAGCTGATTTTTAATTTCTCGTTCAACAGCCCTGATGTTTTGCTTTGTGATCAGATGATCACTGTGCAGATAGATCTTCAGAATATCTTTATGGCTCGTGGATACGACACGCTCCACCTCCACGTTGGAAAAAAGCATGGAAAGCTCACTATTTAGTTTCAACGTCACAAAGACTTCAAAAAATGGTTTCGTCATTTATTCATTGCCCCAGTTTTCCAGCTCTTTTCTCAGTGTTCCCAGCAATTCTGCCTCCGGAACCTTTCTGATGATCTCACCCTTTTTCATAAGCAGACCCTCTCCGATGCCGCCCGCAATGCCAAGATCTGCTTCTTTCCCTTCTCCTGGTCCATTGACCACGCAGCCCATCACAGCCACCTTGATATCCAGATCAAAATCTGCCACCATCTTCTCTACCTCATTGGCAAGCGAAATCAAATCGATCCTCGTTCTGCCGCAGGTCGGACAGGATACGACCTCGATACCACCCTTACGCAGCCCCAATGTTCTGAGGATCAGTCTGGCGGACTTGACCTCCTCGACTGGATCACCGGTCAGAGAAACACGGATCGTATCTCCTATCCCCTGATTCAGTATAATGCCAAGACCGACAGCTGACTTGATGTTACCGGACTGTACGGTTCCTGATTCCGTAATGCCCACATGCAGCGGATAGTCTGACACCGGCGCAAGAAGCTCATGCGCTCTTACACACATCATAACATCAGAGGATTTAATAGAAATCACTAGGTTATCGTACCCCAGAGCT
>CAYRJT010000063.1:3809-6573 GCA_964424675.1 uncultured Lachnospiraceae bacterium | reverse complement strand
ATGTACCTTATCGAGTGCACTTTCAACAATACCCTCTGCCGTCACTCCATGGTATTTCTCAACCAGTTCTTTTTCAAGAGAACCACTGTTGACACCGACACGGATTGGGATATTTCTTTCCTTTGCTGTATTTACAACTGCCGCAACTCTCTCCTTACTTCCGATATTTCCGGGATTGATGCGGATTTTATCTGCTCCGTTTTCTATCGCTGCAATTGCCAGTTTATAATCAAAGTGAATATCTGCGACCAAAGGAATGCTGATCTGTTTTTTGATCTCACGGATTGCTTTTGCTGCTTCCTCTGTCGGTACTGACGAGCGGATAATGTCACATCCGGCTGCCTCAAGTCTTTTGATCTGAGCAACCGTCGCCTCTATATCCTCTGTTCGTGTATTGGTCATGGATTGTATCAAAACCGGGCAGCCGCCTCCGATCACGCGGCTGCCAATCTGGATTTTCTTTGTATGATCTCTGTACATATCATTTCCTCTCTCTCTGATGACTCACTACGTCTAATTTATCATGCACTCTTTTTTCTGTCAATATAGCGCCAAGCCCCGAAAATTGCCGCTCCAGACACCAGAATGCCGCATATCAGGCAAATTCTGAACACCATATTTTTTTTCGTTTTTTCTTGACTTTCCATCTGCATGTCCGTCTTCATTTGCTCACTTAACGGAACTTTAGAGGACTGAATGCTGACCGTCCTCTCTGTTGCTCCATCCTCTTTCCCTGATACGTGCATCTTGCCGGCTGCACCTATCCCGCCAGACTTGTCTGCCTCAGCAGTAAATTCTGTCTCCTTTGCGGATGTAATGATAAACTCCGCTGTCTCCACGGCCATATTTCCGGCCTCGTCAACAGCCTCTACAGACAGGATATATCTCCCTGGCTTTGTTATTACTTTTTGTGCATCAAACAGCTGTTGGTTTACATAAATTCTATATTGAACTGCCGTCAGATCTGTAATCAATTTGTCAAAATCAGCAGGCAGTACAAATTTCTCCTGACAGCTCTTATCAATGGTATCCAGATAGCCAATCTGCGGTGGTGTTGCATCATAAATAAAGGAAAGCTGTTTCTCACTTTCGTTTCCCACTGCATCCTCCGCCTGCATTTTGATCAGATATCGCCCTTCCTCCGTTATTGTACATTCCAGCTCTGAGTGCTCACCCGTACACACAAACCTTGGCAGTGCTACTGTCATATTGATGATATCCATACCAACACAGGAGCCGGATAATGTCACTGTCTCCATATTGTAAAACAGCTCTTCCGTCTCGAATCTCAGAATCGGTGCACGTGCCGTAATCCCACGTTCGGGCATACCCGAAATCAATGTTGTCGGAGCATTCCGGTCAATCAGGAAGCTAAGTTCGCAGCCGGACATATGTCCCGCTGCATCCACAGCATCTACCTTCACATGATAAATCCCATCTTCACCAAACGTATAGGACTGCATTGTGTTCTTGGCAAGACTTGTCCATGGAGTCACCCCATAGTCTGCTTGTATTCCCGGAGTCTCTTTCTTCACCTGTATGCTCACATGTTGATTCTCGAAAAATTCCTCCTCCACTTCAATCAGCAGTTCTTTTTCTGTGCAATATTGTCCGTCCTGTTCCGGTCCCTGCATGCGTATTACAGGAGCTGTCACATCTACGCTGAAGACAAGCCTGCACTCCTCACTTACATTTCCTGCTTTATCCCTCGCATATATGCTCACGGTATAGACCCCGTCCTGATCAAACTGTCTTGTAAAGGATGTCTGCACCGCAGTGAGCGGACTGACTGTGTGTTCCACCATCTGTGTTGCCCCTTCATACCGCCTGCTGATATCAATGATGGCTTCTGCTGTTTCGTAGATTGCTTCTGTCACCAGCATATCCATACTGCAGGCAGTTGCCAGCAGCTGTCCGTCTGTGATTCCGGCTATACTGATCTGAGGTGCTGTTTTGTCTAAGTAGTATTTCTTCTTGATAATCGTACTGTTTCCTGCCAGATCTGCAGCATATAATTCAAACTCCAGACCGTCAGAGGGTGTCTCCCGCTCCAGTTGAAACGACACTCCGGCTCTGTGATCTTCCTGTGGACTCAGCCTGTTCTGTTCCCACAGCAGTTCATCCTGCATTCTGCATGTGATCACTCTGATATCACTCAGATTGTCAGCCGCCATAGCCTCACACAAGATATCCTCCCGCTGCCACTCCTCCAGACCCAGTTCCGACTTTACTTCAAGTACGGGTGGTGTCCTGTCAAAGCAGATACGATACTGCCTGCTGAGGATTTCCTGTCCCTTCTGATCTTTCATACCAAACAGCAGTGTATGCATCCCTTCCTGCAGATCAACACATACGCCTGTGTCATTCATCTCCTGCCATTTTGCGCTTTCCGGTTCTCCATCCGCGGACCAGAAATACTGCCAGGCTTCCGGCTTCGATTCTTCTTGTTCTGATTCTTCCGGCTCCGATTCTTCTATCTGCGATTGATTTTCCGGTATCACAGGAATAAATACTTGTGCTGTATTCACATAAAGGATTTCATCAGCTTGGAGCCGTTTGGGAACACCCCGCTCATTCAAAACCATCATGTCCAGATAGACCTGTGAATCAGCCAGAGACCCCGTTTCGCCTGTTACCGGCTTTTCGATTCCGGCATATGCATGCTCGTCTGTTGTAATTAGTAATACGATAAAAAGCAATATGATATATATTATTTTTTTCAATTTTCTCTCTCCTCCATTATCTGTTCTGCCTGTATCCTGAT
>CAYRJT010000063.1:0-3709 GCA_964424675.1 uncultured Lachnospiraceae bacterium | reverse complement strand
ATTATTTTTTTCAATTTTCTCTCTCCTCCATTATCTGTTCTGCCTGTATCCTGATACGCTCAAATCGCGGATCTGCAGTGACTCTCTCCTGATGCAATACATCCTCATAGACTTGCTGTAATTCCTTCCGGTAATCCGACGTCTCATTTTCATACATTTCATTTTCGTGCATTTTATTTTCATACGTCTCGTTTTCCACCAGACCAGTCAGAAGCTCCAGATAGGATAAATACAGTTCTGTTGGAATCTCCTTCAATTCTTCAGTACCCTGTCTGTAGCATGACAGTGCTTCCTCCGGGCTCTCTGTCTGTGCATAGACCCGTCCCAGATCACATAATAAAGCAGCCTTTTCATCCTCTGTTCCTTTATTCTGATCCCTGAGCCGTTCCCCATAGCCTGCAGCCACAATCATATTTTCCAATGCACCTGCCTTGTTTTTCTGCAGCTTTTGCTGCCCCATCAGACGATATTGCAAAAACAATTGCCGACAGTATTCTGCATACAACCGGCTGCATTCTTCCGGGCTCATCTCCCCATACTGTTTGATTTCCATACAATATTCCAAGTCTGACAGTCCCTTTTCCAAAAGTCCGGCTGCCTCCTCTGCTGCTCCGTCTTCCTGAAAGGGTGCATACAGACAGCTCAGCTCCAACAGTTTGTCATATTTTTTTCGAGATTCGCTGTTACATAAATCACGATTGAGAACCTCCTGCACATATTGTTTCAATTCCTCATAATCTTCAAAGAATCGAACTGCCTCGGCCTCTGATGGCATATCCGATGCACGTACTATCCGATCTGCCGCCTCGGTCTCATTTTCTGCCGGACTCAGTTCGGCCGGAAGAGAACCAAATGCTTTTCCGGCGAATACCCGGCTACCCAACATGATCAGCATTGCGGCCAGAACGACTGCAAAACTCCCGGCCCTTATTTTTTTCTGTCTGTTGTCAGGATATTTTAGCTGATAGAGCACTTTTAGTGCTCTGCACAGTCTTTCTGCGCTCTGATAGCGCCATTTGGGTGACGGGCGTATACATTTTTTCAGAATCCACCTCAATCCAAAGCCGACCGTCATCTGCTGTTTGTCACATAAATATGCAAAGGTCTTACCAAAGGCATAGAGATCTGCCCGCCCGTCCAATGGTCTACATACCCTTCCAGCTCCATCCCCATACTGTTCCGGCGCTGCAAATCCTTTTGATCCATAGGCACGTTCTGAAGCTTGTCCGCACAGGCTGATCCCCGTTGACTTTATTGAGATTGCAAAATCTTCCATTGCGATTCCGAAGTCAATCAGTTTGAGTTTCTGCTCCTGATCAATCATGATATTACCGGGCTTAATATCGCGATGAATGACAGGAATGCTTCTCATATGCAGACAGTGGACTGCCTCTGCAAGCTCTATCCCCCACTGAATCACCTGCTTCTCTGTCATCATCCGGCCCCCTCTTACTGTCTTTGGGCACTCCCTTGATGTCCTGATGCATTCCCTCGCAATTTGTTCCAGCGTCTTTCCTTCTATATACTCACATACAAGATACACTCTCTGATCTTCATAAATGATCTCTACTGCATGCATAATATGTTCATGTCTGATCTGCAGCAGCAGCTCTGCTTCCCTATGATTTTTTCCTGTAATCTCCTTGATGGCACGATTCTGATGAGTACGCAGATCTACTGCCAGATAAACAGTTCCGTTTGCACCGTGTCCGATTTCATGCGAAAGCAGATAGTATCCCCCCAGCACCATGCCAGTCATAGACACGTCTTCTTAGTCTCCTCCTTCCTTGCTCTTTCTGATATTGTTTCTGTTGTGAATGCTCGGCGAATATGCCGATTGGAATTGAAAAATCTTTATAAAAAAATATGAATTAGATACTAATCATAGTATACTAATTCATATTATGTGTCAATGTCGATTTTATCCGGTCACTACCGGAACAGCCGCATGATATCATTAAATAAAACAAAAACCATCAAAATCATCAGCAATGCGAAGCCGACGAAGTTCACCATGCCTTCTTTTTCCGGGTTGACCTGCTTTCGCCTGATGACCTCTACAATCAGGAACAGCAGCCTGCCCCCGTCCAGCGCAGGTATCGGCAATAGATTCATCACGCCCAGATTGGCTGAGATCAGCACTGCAATCTCAAACATGGATATCACAACTGCCATCGTGCCCGCCGGTTCCACCGCTTCATAGATATCGCCGACCATCTGCGTCATACCAACCGGTCCCATCACCTCATCCTTGGTGAACTTTCCCTGAATCAGCATCTTAAGGCTCAAAAGCGTTGACTTAATAGAATAACCAACCTCATAACCGCTGTATTGAATCACACGCAGGGGCGACGGATTTTGATCAAATAAGCCACCGACTACACCATACAGATATCTTCCGCTTTCCTCATCATATGCCTGAGCAAGCTCTGTCTGGTATTTTTGTCCATCCCGCTCATACGTCAAATCAACTGATTGATTCTGGTTGATATAAGAATAAAGAACCACTTCACGATATAAATGAATGCTGTCATGATTCATCTTCACAATCACATCGCCAGCCTGCAGGCCCGCAGCCTCAGCAGGAGAACCACTCTGTACTTCCCGTATGACTGCCGGATCATAGCCACGTGCATTGATCATAAATAAAGATAGTAGGAATGCCAGGATAAAATTAAATACCGGTCCTGCCAGAACAGTGGCAATTCTAGCCCATACACTGGCTTTATTAAATGCATTCTCTGATGGATTCTCCGGATCTCCCTCGTCAAAAACACATGCTCCGCCAAATGGAATCAGATTCAACGCATACTTCGTACCGTCCTTTGTATAGCTGAGTAATGAAGGACCAAATCCAACGGCAAATTCCTTCACAGCTATTCCATTCATCTTGGCAAGTAAAAAATGTCCGAGTTCATGTGCGACCACTATCACACAGAACATTATAATTGCAATTACTATATTCAAAAATGCCACCTACTCTCAATCATTTCATAAGTTGTTGCTTCTGTAGCCAAGATCTCATCGACGTTAGGCTCATCTATGACACTGTGTTCTGCCATGGCTGCCTCGATCATCTCAGGTATCGTCAGGAAATCTATCCTTCTTTGCAGAAACAGTCCCACTGCCTTTTCATTTGCCGCATTATATACCGTAGGCATGGAACCGCCTGCCGTCGCTGCATCATATGCCAGTTTCAGGCCACGGAAGGTCTTCGTATCCGGTTCTTCAAATGTCATGCTATGCAATTTAAAAAAGTCAACACGCTTTCCCCCTAACGGCATCCTGTCTGGATAATATAATGCATATAAAATAGGAAGCTTCATATCAGGCATGCCTAGCTGTGCAATGATTGCCCCATCCACATACTGCACCATAGAATGGATGATGCTCTGCGGATGCACCACAACCTGTATCTGATCCAGATCTGCACCAAACAGCCACTTTGCTTCCATGACCTCCAGACCTTTATTGACCAGAGTTGCTGAATCTATCGTGATTTTCTGCCCCATAGACCAGTTTGGATGTTTTAAAGCATCCTCCACCTTCATGGACTTCAATTCTTCATATGTTTTTCCTCGGAAAGGACCACCGGATGCTGTCAGCAGGATCTTCTCCATCTGAGCACGATTCTCGCCGTGCAGAGACTGAAAGATCGCACTGTGTTCACTGTCTACAGGCAGTATGGAAACGCCATGCTTTTTTGCCA
>CAYRJT010000062.1:6180-10331 GCA_964424675.1 uncultured Lachnospiraceae bacterium | reverse complement strand
CAGTTCATCGTGCACCTGTAAGATCAGTCTCGACTGCAGCTTTTCCTCCTCCAGACGGTCATGTACACGAATCATAGCGATCTTGATGATATCTGCAGCCGTTCCCTGGATCGGCGCATTCATGGCCACCCGCTCTCCAAAACCTCTCTGCACAAAGTTTGCAGACTGCAGCTCCGGTACCGGTCTTCTCCTGCCAAACATCGTCGTAACATACCCATTCTTCTTTGCATCCTCTACCAGCTGTTCCAGAAATGCTTTCACCTGCGGGTAGGTCTCAAAGTACCGGTCGATGTATTCCTTTGCTTCTTTTCTGGAGATGCTCAGACCCTGACTCAGTCCAAAGGAGCTGATGCCATACACAATTCCGAAATTAACTGCCTTTGCGTTTCTTCTCTGCAGACTTGTGACCTCATTCAGAGGTACATGGAATACCTCAGAGGCTGTAATTCTGTGAATATCATCATCCTGTCCATAGGCCGCAATCAGCTTCTCATCACCTGACATATGTGCGAGAATACGCAGCTCAATCTGTGAATAATCGGCATCTATAAAGACGCAGCCATCCTTTGGCACGAACACCTTCCTGATCAGTCTGCCCTGTTCCAGTCTGACCGGTATATTCTGCAGATTCGGTTCTGTCGAACTGATACGTCCTGTCGCTGTAATCGTCTGATTGAAATGTGAATGAATCCTGTTGTTCTCATCTATATAATTAGCCAGTCCATCTGCATATGTGGACTTTAGCTTGGCAAGACCTCTGTACTCCAGTATATCTGCCACAAACGGATACTCCGGAGCCAGCTTGTCCAATACATCAGCCGCTGTCGAATATCCGGTCTTTGTTTTCTTTCCGCCCGGAATCTGCATCTTTTCAAACAGAATTTCACCCAGCTGTTTCGGTGAATTAATGTTAAAATTCTCGCCTGCCTGTTCATGAATGGTCTGTTCGAGCTTTTCAATATGCGCACCAAGCTCCCTGCCGTACTGTTTCAATTCCTCAGGACGCACCATGATACCATCTGTTTCCATATCATACAGGCACAGCACCAGAGGCATTTCTATCGTCTCAAACAAATGCAGCATACCGTTCTGTTCCAGCTTATCCTTTAAAACTGTATAGGCCTGATAAGATACATATGCATCATAGCATGCAAATTCCAGATACTTAGCCGGTTCTTCATGGGCAGCCTCATACAGGCTCTTTTTACCAAATGCCTGCACTCTGTTCGGGATCATCAGAGCCAGATGTTCATTCGCAATGTCTTCATTTTCATAATCATTTTTTAATGGATTCAGTAAATACGCTGCAATACCGGTATCAAAGCATTTCTCTGTCAGCATATGCGATACAGCGGCATCCTCCGTCTCCCATGGATTCTCATTGTGATGCAGCAGATACGGCAGACATCGTTTCAAGTCAAACACAGAGAAAACTGTATCCCCGCTGCTCCTCATGAGCAGATTCATCTGATCACACAAATAGCCTGCGCTGATCAGCCCCTGTACTTCCAGATAGTATACATCTGACTCAGAATAAGCCAACGACAGTCCAAGAATCTCATCATCACCCATGAACTGAAACCCGATGCAGGATGCTTCCTTTGCTGCTGTAAAGATCTCCTCTGCCCGATTCAGGTCAGTGATGCGGCAAAATGCTGAAGCCTGGTCATTCTGTACCATATTGTCATGCTCAAACCGTGTCAGCAGATTCTTAAACTCCAGCTGTTTCATCATTGCATAGGCTTCCTGGGTATACATATTTCCGACACGGGCACTTTCCATATCATACGAAATATCCGCATGAATGTTGATTGTCACAAGCACCTTGGACAGCTCTGCCATATCAAAGTGCTCTTCCAGTGATTCACGGATACTCTTTTTGGTGATCTCCGGTATATGTTCCTTCAGATTTTCTATCGTTCCATAGGCAACGACCAGTTCCGTTGCTGTTTTTTCTCCTACCTTTGGCACACCAGGAATATTATCTGAGGAATCCCCCATCAGTGCCTTGAGCTCTATAATTCCTGCAGGCGTGACCTGATATTCCTCTATGACATCCTGTGTATGATAGTCTTTGATTTCCGTCTTGCCGCCGCGTGTCTTCGGTATTCTGATTTTAATTTTATCAGTAGCGATCTGCAGCAGATCCCGATCTCCTGATACGAGCGACACCTCTATTCCGTCTGCCTCTGCTCTCTTGGCAAGCGTACCAAGAATATCATCTGCCTCCAGTCCCTCCTGCATCATGATCCGGATGCCCATTGCCTGCAGCAGTTCTTTGATGACAGGCACCTGTTCGCGGAATTCATCAGGAGCAGGCTTTCTGGTTCCTTTATATGCTTCATAGATGGCATGGCGAAAAGTAGGTGCTTTCATGTCAAAGGCCACGATCAGATAGTCCGGTTTTTCTTCCTCCAAAATCTTGAACATAATATTCAAAAATCCATATACCGCATTTGTATGAAGTCCTGCGGAATTTGTCAGATCCGGCATTCCATAAAAGGCTCTGTTCAGTATGCTGTGTCCATCTATTAAAACTAACTTTTCACTCATATCCCTACTCCATATATAATCAAGATTCTGACAATACTCACTCCCAGTATAACCAATGTTGCCAACAGGACAAGCTGTCGCACAGCCACCAGATATTCATGGATTAACAGACAGTTCTTTGAATTCTGGATTTTCTGCTGTAGTTCTTTACGCAGGTCAAAGGTCGTACCATCCTCCAGACGGATCAGTGCCTCCTTGATCAGAAAATTAATTTCCATCTCCTCATAGCATTTCGGACATTCCTCGATATGCGTCAGGAACTCACGCAGTTTTGGTCCTGTCAGTTTGTCATCAATATACATTTGTATATACTGCTCTGTGTCATTGCATTTCATAAATTCGCCCTCGCACATTCCATTTTACTATACACCAAATATGCCCCTTTCACAAGTACTTCATGCAAGATATTGTACCAAAATCAGTAATAAAAAAAGCATGACCCAAAATGTGGTCATACTCCTGTTACCCTGTTCATATATAAAAATTCATTTTTGAATAATCTCTATTTCTTCCCCGACGCCGAGCTGCATCAATACATATAACCTGTTTCCCCTGTCATACTCATGAATGCATTTTCTCGTCAGGCACTTGATAATAACGATAGACAGGCTGTCTTCAGGCTCCTCTGTATAAAGATTATATGCTCTGCCATCGTATGTAAAGTAAACTTCAACCTGATTGCTGTCCTTTACACAGGTAATTGTAAACTCAACATCATTTGCATATTTAAGCAAATGATTGACAACCACCTCTTCAATCATCAGCTGTATCATATTGATTTCTTTAACGCCCAGTCTCCTGCCGCGTCCGTATCGATCACATTGATCAAAGAACTCAGTAAAATCGAAATCTTTATCCTTAATCTGCACTGTCAGTGTATCTTTTATATCCATTAATATATTTATCCCTAGTATTTTTTTAAACAAATTAATTATACCCTATATTACTAAATCTGTCATTTACTTTTTTTACAAAGGGCATGTAAATTATGGAAAATAACAATACAAAAAGTGACGACTCATGTAGAATCGTCACTTTCATACCGTTGCATTAATCCAGATTCAATTTCCGATTCATCATAAAATGAGTAAAGAAGTAAAATCCTACAGCCAGCAGTACATTTACACTAAATGAAGTAATATAAACATATTCCATATAAGAAATAACTGCATCAGCAGAACCGGCCGCCATATCATTTGCCTTACCGATGAGACCGGTACCCAGCATAGTCACGACTGATATAATCTGTGTCAGAACATAAATCACGCCAAATCCGATAAAAGCTCCAAGAACTTTGTGCTTTGGCAGCAGCTGGCCAAAGGAGATACCTGCGAACAGCCATAGTGCAGAATAAAATGCCCCTGCAATCATAATAAAGAGAAAAAAGATTACCCATGCTGTAAATTTGGGACCGATATAGGTTTCTATACCATATGAAATGTCACGCATTGCGGATGCATACTCGTTAGGAGGGATAAATCCCAGTACCAGTATAAAGACAGATGCGAATAAAAAGAGACTCGTAATCAGTATCCATGCCACTCCGGTCAGCGTCTTTGATAATATGATCTCATGAGTGGTAACCGGCAGTGTATGAA
>CAYRJT010000062.1:5874-6170 GCA_964424675.1 uncultured Lachnospiraceae bacterium | reverse complement strand
ATATCCCTCATCTGTGTACACTGTCTTATAAAACCGATAGCCAATAAAGATCGTACAGCACAGGCTGACTGCCAGCAGGCACAAAATATACAACGTAATGCTCAGACCACTGATCAGGCTGGCGATTTCATTATCCATATCGAATATCCTTGCCGCCACCATGATCCTGCCCAACAAAGTAATAATCACCAATACCGCATTAGCCGGAAGCATTACCTTCATTACAGCATTCCATTCATGCTTCATCATTTTTCCTAACATGCGAACACCTCCCTGAATAATGCATCTACGGATTT
>CAYRJT010000062.1:5302-5864 GCA_964424675.1 uncultured Lachnospiraceae bacterium | reverse complement strand
TACCTCGCCGTCTTTGATAAATATCACATCATCCAGTATCTTTTCGATATCTGAAATCAGATGCGTTGATATGATAATGGATGCATCCGGATTATAATTGGTGATAATCGTGTTCAGAATATAATCTCTTGCTGCAGGATCTACACCGGCAATCGGTTCATCCAGAACATACAAATGTGCATCTCTGCTCATAACCAGAATCAACTGTACCTTTTCCTTTGTTCCTTTTGACAGTGACTTCAGCTGACTGGTCTCGGATATTCCAAGGTTCTGCAGCATTGTATAGGCTCTGTCCTTTCGGAAATCCTCGTAAAAATCCGCAAAATACTCTACCAGCTCACTGACCTTCATCCATGAATTCAGATAGGTTCTTTCCGGCAGATAGGATACCACTCTTTTGGAATCTACGCCCGGCTTGTGGCCTTCAACTTCTACTGTTCCTTCCGTCGGTGTCAGCAGTCCGTTGATCAGCTTGATCAGCGTGGTCTTGCCGCTTCCGTTGGGTCCCAGCAGTCCTATGATCTTGCCGCTTTCAATGGTCAGATTCATATGATCAAGTGCC
>CAYRJT010000062.1:4167-5292 GCA_964424675.1 uncultured Lachnospiraceae bacterium | reverse complement strand
ATGTTATGATTGTACTCACGATATTTCCCCCTTTACTGCTTTCTGGATAAACTGTGCAGTCTCCTCTCGGCTGAATCCAAACTGCTGCATCTTCTCGAAGAATAATGTGATTTGCTCAATAGCCAGTTTATTCTTCATCTCGTCAATCATGTTCTTATCCTCCGTAACCATTCTTCCACTCGTTCTGATCGTACTGACCAGTCCGCTTCTTTCAAGCTCCGACAATGCCTTTTGCATTGTATTGGGGTTCACTGCTGCTTCCGATGCCAGATCTCTTACAGATGGCAGCTTATCTCCCGGTGCATAGATGCCGGCAATGATCCTCATCCTGATCTCATCAATCAACTGTGCATAGATTGGTCTGTCTTCATCAAGTGTCCATGCCATTTTATCAGTCCTTTCTTATTCTATTTCAGTCAATACAGCATATTGTGTCTCTCTGAATAACAGCAAATGTTGTATGACTGTATTATGTTCTTAATACAATCATACAACATTATTTCATAATGTCAAGCTTTTATTATATTTTTATAATTCTTTTCCATTTGTCTCAATCACATGTCTGTACCAGGCTGCCGAATCCTTGACGATACGCTTCTGTGTCGGGAAGTCTACATACACGAGGCCGAATCGCTCATTATAGCCCTCTGCCCACTCGAAGTTGTCTGTGAATGCCCATTGGAAGTAACCTCTGACATCTACCCCGTCAGCTACTGCATCCTTTAAGCGCATCAGATAGCGAGCCAGGAAATCGATTCTGTTCGGGTCATGCACCTTGCCATCAAGAGAAATGGTGTCATGACATGCCATACCATTTTCCGTGATATAAATAGGTATGTGATTGTATCTCTCACTGATGAATTTCGGACCCCAGTACAGGCATTCATATGCCACCGGCCAGTTCATGGATGTCTTCGGGAACCCTGCACACTTCGTGATGATCTCCCACGGTTTATCCTTTCCTGCACGAATCATCTCTCCATTGTAAATATTTTGTCCAAGGAAATCCAATGGCTGTGAAATCAGCTTCATATCCTCCGGTGTGATGTTTGGCAGATATTTCTCATACATCCGCATACCGTCCTCAGGATACTTACCCAAAAGCACCGGATCCATCCACCATGC
>CAYRJT010000062.1:0-4157 GCA_964424675.1 uncultured Lachnospiraceae bacterium | reverse complement strand
CCTTCCGGGCAGGAGAACAGGTGCTTTCTGGTCGCTTCGATATCCTCCGGCTTTAAAGTTTCAGGAAAACTGATCTGTCCTGTTGGTGCAAATCCAACCTCTACCGGCTGTTTCGCATGTGCTCTGATTGCCTGAACCGCTTTGCCATGCGCTTTCAATGCATTATGTGCCATTTGAAACAGATCGGCATTCAGACAGCTGAGTCCCGGAGCATTGCAGCCCTTCAGATAACCCAGACCGATAAAGCACTGCGGTTCGTTGATTGTGATGAATTGATGGACCCTGTCCGAGAACCGGTCAGCCACGAGTGCTGCATATTCTGCAAACCAGTCAACCACATCATCATTCAGCCAGCCGCCCTTCTTATGAAGTGCATAGGGGAACTCCCAGTGAAACAAAGTAATATAAGGCTCAATATCATTTTTGATCAGTTCGTCAATGACATTGTTGTAGAATTCAATTCCCTTTTCATTAACTCTGCCGATACCCTCAGGCAGTATTCTTGTCCAGTTTAATGAGAAACGGTACGCTTTCATACCGCACTCCTTCATCAGTCTGATATCCTCCTGATATCTTGTATAGAATTCACAGGCTACCGTTGCATCCCGGTTCTCATGAATTCTTCCTTCCTCCTGTACAAATATATCCCAAATGCTCGGCCCCTTGCCATCCACATCTACTGCTCCCTCGATCTGATACGCAGATGAAGCCGTTCCCCATACAAAATCATCCCTAAAAGCCCTTGCTGCCATAAAACCTTCCTCCTTATGATTGTATCTTACCCGGATTTTGATAAATGTTCAAGACCAGATCCAGTTTAAACACATGATTCTGACACTCATAATTACAATATCCATGATATAGTTTTGCAACCTGTACAAGATTCTTGAGTCCCTGACCATGTCCTTCACCTCTGTCAGATAGGATTTCCTGGTCTTTCACAATGATATCCTTATTGCAGCTGTTTTTAAACTTGAAAATCAGATTATGATATTGCGGATAGATGGATCAATAAAACGTTTTTCCTCCGGTTGCATCTCTTCGCATGCCAACATGGCATTCTCCAGACTTTTTACATAAGCCCTTACAGCATCATACTTCTCCTGCCCAAGCATCCCATCAATTGCTTTCAAATGATGTCTCATATCATGACCAGTATCATGCAAGTCACAAAATAATCCTCCGGTCTGTCATAGATAGATGTCGGATATACAGATAATAAATACAAAACTGTATAAAACAGAAAGGCAGTAATCAGCAGTATCACCCAGCCCCTCCTCAAACCACTTAATGCCTTTCTGAATCTCCTGCCCACAAGGAAGTAAATGATAACAGCCGTCAAAATATCCGCGAGTCCTGAAACAATGGTCACTGCATAGTCTGTTTTATCAAACACAGCCTACAGCCTGTCATGGTTCATAACCAGAGCTGACTGTACCGGCACCACCTGCGTCCGTGCCGTCTGTACCTGTACCATTGCCCGTATCCGTGCTGCCCGTACTTGTGCCGGTACTATCCGTATTGTTACTGTTTATTTCAATTCCTGCCTGATTCGCCGATACAGTTTCTGCGAACACTGTCATAGAAAGAGGCAAAAGCAGCTGAGAAATCATTAAGATCCCCACCATTCCCATTGCCAGACCTCTTCTGATCTGAACATCTAATATATGTTTCCCCTTATTTTCCTTATTTTTTATGATCTCACCGTAACCCAGCTCATTTCTTTTCATCTTTTGCACACTCCGTTCCATAAACAATATTCGCACATACTTCTTTTTCTAAATTAACATTATTTTGAATGTAAGGGAAATCAATTGCAAGAATTGGTCTCTTTTTTGGAAGAAGTCGCCATTCATTTCTTTCGTATATTCAACACAAAAAAAAGACCGAAAATTGGTCTCTTTCTTGAAGTAAAATTGGATAATAAGTACTTAAGGAACAATGTGCGGTTCAAAACCTCTTGTTGGATGCTCTGGATCAAATTTAGGACGCGGATACTCTCTTGTAATACTTCCTCCTGATACCTGATTCAGAGCATCATCCATCAGCTCTGTTTTTCCTTCCATAGCTTTATCTTTCTCATTCGTATTAATATCATTCATAAATCCATCCCTCTTTCTCGTGTAAATCTGTTGTCATGTTTCTGTCCTCCAAATTCTTTAATGATCCAAAAGTGCGAAGAAGAATCTTCTCTGCGTTTCGTTGCCAATGACTCTGACAGGCTTTAGCTGTGCCGAGGAGGTTCCCTTCTTGATCATCATCTCACGGTAGAACTGATGTGTCTCCTCCTGCAGATAGAAAAGCTTCGTGCTTCCCATGACACCCTTTACAACCTTATCTCCGTAAGAAGGATTGGCAATCGCCATCTGACGCTCCAGTTCCTCACGTACCTGCTCTATCGAGATGCCATCCGGAATATTGTGAGCCTCAAACAGGAATTCATATTCCACAGGAGATGCCTTGATATTCGGATAGACGCAATACTCCAGCAAATCAATTCCCATTTTTCTTGCTGTTTTGTAAGCTGCTTCCCGCAGTGCAACCTCTGTAGTCTTCTCTCCCATCAGAGAAACCGTCTGCTTCTGTCTGTACAAGAACTCCATAGTAGGCATATTTTTCACCTTGCCGGTAATACGGACTACGTCATCCATTTTATAACGATAGAAGCCTGACAGATTTGTGGTTATAATCTCATAGTCTCTGCCAACTTCCAATTGATCCAGTGTCAGCAGATGATCATAATTGTCATCCTCGACCGAGCGGAACTCATAGAACATACTGTCCGGCACAAATATAAAATGATCATTGTTCAATTCATACGGAACACTGAATAATCCCTCTGATGCCGTTAAACCGCTGAGGTAAAAATACACCTGATCTCCCAGATAACGATTGATCAGCACTTCTTTATATGCCTTGAAGCCACCAGAGCCGACTCCTGTGATCCATGTGAGTTTCTTCCAGATACGGGGGCCAATCAGTGTATCAAAGCCCTTTTCAAATTCAGCTCTGAGCTCTGCCGCTCTCTCTGGCATCGGCTGCAGCTTCTGTGTCACACTTTGCCTCACCTGTTCAGGCATTCTGATAGAAGGATGAATCGTTCCCTTCTCAATATCCTCGGCCAGCATCTCCCAGTTGTTTTCAATGTATTTCATAATGTCTACAATAAATCCAAGAAAGGCTGCATTCATGGAAGCAATATCAGCATCCATCAAAGCAAAACGTGCATGCAGATATTTTGTATCAGTATCCTGATCCGGAAGCAATGCCTCTATAGGCGATGTCATCAGCATAGATATAAAATCTTTATATGCATACATGACTTTTGCCGAAAATGCCCCATAAGTAACTCCGTTTTTTAAAGTCTTCATAGAAGATTCTATTACATTCATGGCACGACCATTCATCTGTTCAATTCCGATTTTTCCAGACAGCAGACCATAGACATACTTTGCATTATAGATGTCATGGACACCTGCCGCTCTGTCTGTAAAAGGTATCTTTTTCGGATTTCCCATCGTTCCTGATGATTTTGAATAATGAATGATATTGTATGCCGTCATCAAATGACTCTCATTGCCCTCAACCATACGATAGATATAATCCGCATAATCATCATATTCTGACACCGGCACCATTCTCTGATAATCCTCAATGGATTTGATCTCTGCAAAATGATACTTTCTGCCATATTCAGTATCCTGATTATCCTTCAGTATCTGCATTAACAACTCTTCGTTTTTTTTCATCGGTGCATCACATAACCTCTGAAGTTCCTCTACGATCGGCTTTCCGTCCATACATGATTTTGCATTTGACTGCCCGGCCGGACTTAATTTGGATAGATCCATGCTTGTATTCCTCCTTCGCTCTTTATCCATATCATTGTATTAATTGTGTCCGTCATTTTTTCAATTGACAGCTATAAAATCCGAGAATCCCGTCTGCTCAAAGACTTCCTTGATTTCTTCATTTGCGTGAACAATCATGATTTCTTTATTCTGCTCATCGCCTGCATTGACAGCCTGCAGAATCACCCGTAATCCTGCGGAAGATATATAGATCAGTTCAGCAAAATCAAGAATGATCTTACTGCAGTCTTCCAATGTCGGCATCAATACCGCTGAGAATTCGGGTGCACTTTGGGTGTTAATCAT
>CAYRJT010000061.1:0-10360 GCA_964424675.1 uncultured Lachnospiraceae bacterium | reverse complement strand
AAGAATATGAATATCACCAGAAGGTAAGAAGAGATCAGGAGGCACGTGAAGACTATGTGTATGATCAGGGAGTTTCTGAAGGTGAAACCAGAGGCATATTAACTACAAGACAAAATGTGATTTTTGAAATTTTAGAGGAAAAAGGAAATGTCTCGCCGGTACTGAAAGATATGATTAAAAAGCAGGAGAATACGGATACGCTTGGAATGTGGCTCAAGCTGGCAGCACATTGTGAATCCATTCAGGAATTTGAGGAACGAATAGGAATCTGAACAGTACAGCAGGGGTAAGAAAATAGCCCCTGCTGTTTTTGTAAAAGAATGAATATTTTATATCATCCCGAACAGGACGGAAGGTTGCTGAGATTGTTGCCTTCACTTCCATCCGGTATGGATTTCAGATATTCGTTTCCCTTTCTGTGTGCAATACCGACATTCCTGATTTCGCCGTTCTTGGCCAGGGAAACACCGGTTTCCTTGTCTACCTTGCTGCCGTCTGAAAGCTGATAGCCGGAAACGCGGCCGCTTGTCTTCACTAATCCGACGATGCTTTTCGCATCTGCCTTTGGCTCCGGTATTTCATCCAGTGTGTTCATTACAAAAGAATCCTGATCCCGCATATTGATACCTCCTGAGAATACTAAATTGTATCTGTAGTATTCTCATTTTGTGCGAAAAATATGCCTTATGGAGCAAAGGATCAGAGCCTTTTTACTTCAGACATCATTATCTTCACGAACTCAGCAAAATACGGTAGCTCGAAAGATACATATCCACGTTTCTCGCCATTCAGAAGCCCTTTTTTAATCAAACGGGTTCTGCATAGTCTTTTTCTCCTGATTCACCATTTTCACTTTTCTTCACTCTTGTTTACTATTTTCACTTTCTTTCACTCTTGTTTACTATTCGGAAATGAATCATAAGTGTTCTATACATCCTGCGACACAATATGCTCCATAATCAATTCTGCTGCATTGACTCCGGTGCAGGTGTAGATGTTCTTGAAATGAGCATTGGAATTGACTTCGCATAGAATTGGTTCGTCGTGCTTGCCAAAGAGCAGATCTACCCCTGCAAAATCAAGCTTGAGAGCATGGCATACGTTAACTGCAAGTGTACAGGCTTCTGTGCTGGGTGTATAAGATGACATGTTACCGCCGTTTGTGATATTGGCACGAAAGTCGGAGTCATGTGTGCGCAGCATCGTGGCTACGACTTTGTCACCGACGACCTCTAACCGCAGATCACGACCGTAGCTGCTCTGTATAAATTTCTGGAAAATCAATGGTTTCCCGGCACATTGCTCCAGAATACTCTCAGCTTCTGTGCAATTTTTTGCCAGATAAACCTGTGCGCCAAAAGATCCGAAGCACTCCTTAATGACCATGGGGTAGGAAAGTTTTTCTTCTATTTCGTTTAAAAAGGCATAATCACCATGATAACCGATATTCGCATAAGTCATCGGTGCAAGAATGGTTTCCGGCATGGGGATGTCATATGTGTTCTGAAATGCCGCAAGTTTGGAAAAGGTCAGAGACTTATCATCACAGGCGGCAATCGCATCCGCACAGTTATAAAGCCGGAAGCCAAGTCTTTCGAGAGCCTGTGCCAGTCGTACATCCTTATCCCAGAACAGGATAAAGTCCGGTCGCCTGTCTGTCTGTTTTAGTCCGGTTAAGGTTCCGTCATGAAGACAGGACAGAATCTCGGCATTTGTCTTCCGCTCAAGTCTGCAGCCCACTTTTCCTGCGGCATTCAAAAGCCACTCATAGATTTCATTAAATTTGTCGGTTCTAAGGAACTGGTTCACGATCAGCCAGCCATATTGATTATTTTTCATTTTATCATGATCCTATTAGTGAATATGAGAACTCTCCACTGATTATATTATCAGCGGTCTCTCATTGCTTCGCAACGAGAACTCTCCACTGATTATACTACGAAGTAGTGTTTGCGGTCAAAATTCATAAAAATCTCAATAATGTGCAAAATAAAGGTTTCAAAAACCTCAATAATGTGTATCAACGAGTAAGATTGCACTGGTATTTATGTGTAGAATTTGCTATAATGCACGTAATCATAAAAATATACATCACGCAGGAAAGTCTGCCGTGATTCTTAAGTGAAAGAGGATTGTACATATGCAGCTACTGGAAGAGAGAATTCGCAGGGACGGCGTGGTTCGTCCGGGTAACATCCTTAAGGTCGATAGTTTCTTAAATCATCAGATGGATATTCCGTTATTTTGTGAGATGGGACGTGAATTCAAGCAGCGTTTCATGAATGAAGAGATTAACAAGATTCTGACTATTGAAGCATCAGGAATCGGAATCGCATGCATTGTAGCACAGTATTTTCATGTACCGGTTGTATTTGCCAAGAAATCCAAGACAAAGAACATCGCAGGAGATGTCTACACGACCAGAGTGGAATCCTTCACACATGGTAAGGTATTTGACATTATCGTGTCTAAGCAGTTTCTGGGACCGGACGATAAGGTGCTCCTGATTGATGATTTTCTTGCAAATGGCAAGGCACTGGAGGGACTGGCTCAGCTTGTACAGGATGCGGGCGCTACACTGGTAGGTGCCGGAATTGCAATCGAGAAGGGCTTTCAGGTCGGAGGAGATGCGCTGCGTGCAAAGGGAATCCGTGTAGAATCACTTGCAATTGTCGAGAGTATGAATGACGAGACAGGTGAGATTGTATTTCGAGAGAACAATTAAATGATGAATGTGATTTACCTTGCGGCAGGATTCAGCTGTCGTTTCGGAGAGAATAAACTGCTCTATCAACTAAATAATAAACCGATCTATCGTCATGCGCTGGATCGGTTATTTTTGTTGCAGAAAAAGATGGATGTCATTCAGGATATTGTTGTAGTGACACAGTATGATGAGATTGAACGGTATGTGGAGTCGTGTCGAAGCAATTTTTCAGAATGTCTGGATGTTGTCTCAGGTGACAGACTGAGCGTAGTTTGTCAGCGTGAGCAAGGAAAACAAAAGAGCATACAAGTGATTCGTAATGCTCACAGTGAACAGGGCATTTCATCCTCTCTGCAGCTGGGGTTGCGTGCATCGGATGCAGATGCTTACCTATGCTGTGTGGCAGATCAGCCGTATCTGACAGAAATCACATTACAGACATTTATAGAAGCATATGTACAGGATGGACGTGGAATCGCCTGTATAGCAAACGGTGGTCATTGCGGAAATCCTGTGATATTTTCCGCAAAATACAAAGAGGAGCTTCTTGCCTTATCAGGGGACAAGGGTGGAAAACAGATTATCAATCGTTATATGGAGGATGTCATGCTCTATGAGATTGCTGATCAACATGAACTGCAGGATATAGATATGCCGTTGTGATTTATTATTCTGTTTCAGGATTGCGTGAATTGTGGCATAACAACATAGCTATTTATGGATCTGAAAGTGTCAGAAGTTTCTTTACTAGATTCCCAATTATTTAACTATGATGAAGGCATCTTGCAATGCAGTTACCTCTCCAATGATTCTCACCCAGTCTGAATGCAGCTGCATACGGGAGAGATACTCTTTTGCATCCGCTTCCGGCATGGTAAGCAGCAGTCCGCCGGAGGTCTGCGGGTCAAATAATGTATCCAACAGATTCTGAGGCAATTCTCCGACTGTCTTATATTTTCCTTCTAAGTATTCCAGATTATGGTACATACCCTCCGGGATGATTCCCATAGAGGCATATTCCAGCACGCCATCCATGAGCAGTATGTCATCTGCATGAATCGAGAGCGTTTTGTTGGAACCCGATGCCATCTCATAGGCATGTCCGATCAGGGAAAATCCGGTCACATCTGTACATGCATGAATCTGTAGTCCGGCACAGGCTTCCTTCGCTGCACGGTTCAGTGTTGACATGACTTTTTGCAATATAGCTCGTTCCGGTTCTTCAATCAGTTCTGCTTTGGCAGCAGTATTTAAGATACCGGCACCGATAGGCTTGGTTAATACCAGCACATCGCCTGTCTTCGCACCGTTGTTTGTCAGAATCTCCTTAGGGTTGGCGAATCCGGTGACACAGAGTCCGTACTTTGGGGTCGGATCAGAAATGGTATGTCCGCCGGCAATGACAGCTCCGGCTTCTCTGACCTTATCATAGCCGCCAGCAAGAATGCTTTCCATCATAGAATGCGGAAGACATGCCGGAAAACAAAGTAAATTCAGCGCAGTAGCAGGATTTCCACCCATTGCATAGATGTCGCTGAGAGCATTGGCAGCGGCAATCTGTCCGAACAGATACGGATCGTCTACCATCGGAGGAAAGAAATCAACTGTCTGGATTGCCACAATCTCGTCAGACACCTGATACACACAGGCATCATCACTTCCTTCAAATCCTACCAGTAACTTCGGATCTTCAAATTTCGGCAAATGTCCTAACACCTCATGCAGCACCGCCGGACCGATTTTAGCAGCACAGCCTGAGGTTTTCACAAGGCTTGTTAAGCGTACATCACATTTCTGTTCCATGAGTACAAATCTCCTTCTACGTCTTCCACACAGCAAAGTACTTGTTCTGCTCAGATGATGAGCAGTTCCTTCATCTTCATATAGATAATCCCCGTAAATCATAGTATAATCTAAGATAGAAACCAGTGCAAGGAGCGGTCGCAGATGAGATTGATACAATTTGCAGACGGAACCTATCAGGAGAGTAGTGAACTTTTAAAAATGTTTGGGCTGGAAAGTCGACGAAATCCCATCATTTCGGTTGTGGGAGCAGGCGGCAAGACAAGCTTAATCAAGGCACTTGCTGATGAATATACGAAAGATCACCGCAGCGTTATAGTGACGACGACCACACATATGATGCAGCCGGAGTTCTCAATGTTTCCGATGAGCCAGTTCACAGAACCGCAGGAGCAGAACATACTTCCGACGAGCCAGTTCACAGAACAGCAGGAGCAGAAAATGCTTTCAGCAGACCAGACTTCAGAACAGCAGGAGCAGAAAATGCTTTCAGCAGACCAGACTTCAGAACAGCAGGAGCAGAAAATATTTCTGACAGACCAGACACCGGATTGGCGGCAGCAAATGAATTGCCGGGACAGGCAGCAGATTTGGCTTGGTATACCGACTGATGAGGGCAAGATCAAGACTCCTTCCGAAGAAATGTGGGAGGCAGCATTTGCACGGAGAATTCCTGTACTGATTGAGGCGGACGGGGCAAAGAGAAAGCCCTGTAAGGCACCGGCGGAGCATGAACCTGTCATTCGTCCGGAGACAACGGCGGTAATCGGGGTACTCGGTATGGATGCAATCGGTGGGAAAATCAGCGAGGTATGTCATAGACCGGAACTGGTCGCAGATTTACTCGGAACGGACGAGCAGCATAGATTGACGGGAATGGATTTCGTACAAATTGCTGTAAATGAAAGAGGATTACACAAAGCAGTTGACAAAAGAGCTCGTTATATCATTGTATTTCAAAAAACAAATAAGGAAACACAGAACAGAACAGCCTGTGAAATGGCGCATCGGCTGAATGAACTGGGCTATCAGGATGTTTTCTTTGGCATAAAAGAATAGAGCAAAAAGGAATTGTATATGAAGGTATTGATTAAGGGCGCAGGCGATCTGGCAACGGGAATTGCCTGCAGACTAAGAAACAGTGGATATGATATATTGATGACAGACATCGCAGTACCAACGACGGTGCGCAGGACAGTGGCATTTTCCAGAGCAGTCTATGAAGGACGATGTGAGATCGAGGGTATCGAAGGAGTGCTTGTCAGGACTCTGCAGGAGATTGGGAGCATACAGGCAGCTGGTCAGGTTGCTGTGATGGTAGATGAGAAGGCAGAAATTGCTGCTCTTTACCAGCCGGAAGTAATTATAGATGCAATCCTCGCAAAGAAGAATCTCGGAACGAGGATGACCGATGCACCACTTGTAATCGGTGTCGGACCCGGATTTACGGCAGGACAGGATGTGCATGTAGTCATTGAGACGAAGAGAGGACATGACCTCGGACGCGTGATCCGAAAGGGCAGTGCTATTCCGAATACAGGAATTCCGGGAGATGTCGGAGGCTATACCATAGAGCGGCTGATTAAGGCAGCTGCAGATGGTGCCATTCACCCACTTGTGAACATTGGAGACAAGGTAAGTGAAGGACAGCCTGTGGCAGAGGTAATTACGGCAGACGCAGGAGAGCCTGCAGTGACCTATGCACGGATGTCCGGTATCGTACGCGGAATGCTGCAGGAAGGCGTTTCTGTGACTAAAGGAATGAAAATAGGAGATATTGATGCCAGATGTGAGATCCGGCATTGCTATAGTGTATCAGATAAGGCAAGGGCAATCGGCGGCGGTGTGCTGGAAGCCATAGCGGCATATGAACATGAATGATGACAGCCGGACAGTTATGAGAACCGACTGAATAGCCTGACGGCAACAAAATGACCAGATAAGACAGTAGGAGGCAGCGTATGTATACCCTTACAATCAACAATCAAATCTATCAGGTAGAAGAAGACAAGAAGCTGATGCGGTATCTGAGGGATGACCTTCAGTTAAAATCAGTCAAGGACGGCTGCAGCGAAGGCGCCTGTGGCACCTGCACCGTATTGATCGATGGAAAGGCCACCAAGGCATGTGTGCAGCCTGTCTCGAAGCTTACGGGCAAGTCCATTATAACCGTGGAAGGATTGTCACCGCGAGAGCAGGAGGTATATAGCTATGCATTTGCAGAGGCAGGAGCCGTTCAGTGCGGATTCTGTATACCGGGCATGGTCATGTGTGCAAAGGGATTACTGGATGTGAACCCGGAACCGACACGTGTGGAGATTGCATTTGCAGTCAAGAATAATATCTGCCGTTGTACGGGATATAAGAAAATCATGGATGCCATCGAACTTGCGGCAAAGATTTTCCGTGAGGATTTGAAGTTCAGAAATGGTCAATTGATCACAGAAACGATACCGAAAGATCATGCACAATGCGATTCACAGCAAACAATCAAAGTCGGAGACTATATCCACCGCATTGATGCCGCAGACAAAGTGCTAGGCAGAGGTGAATATGTAGATGATGTCGAGCTTGACGGTATGATTTATGCAAGTGCCGTGCGCTCCAAATATCCGCGTGCGATTGTAAAGGCAATTCATACAGAGGCAGCTCTGGCACTTGATGGAGTAGTCGGTGTCTATACGGCAGCAGACATTCCCGGCAGCAACAAGGTCGGTCATCTGAAGCAGGACTGGGACACCATGATTGCTGTCGGAGATACGACGCGCTATCTTGGAGATGCCATCTGCATCGTAGCTGCCCTAACGTCTGAAATCATGGAACAGGCAAAGGCACTGGTAGAGATTGAGTACGAGGAATTAACACCTGTCTGCTCTCCCGCAGAAGCACTGCGTGAGGATGCTCCCAAGGTGCATGAGACTGGAAATGTACTGGCACATGAACACCTTGTCAGAGGGGATGCAGATGCAGTCATTGCGGCATCCAGATATAAAGTAACAAAGCATTATGAGACACCATACACAGAACATGCCTTTTTAGAGCCGGAGGCGGCCATTGCAATGCCGTTTGACGACGGGGTCTTTATCTGGTCATCTGATCAGGGAACATATGATACAAGACGTGAATGTGCCACAATGCTGGGTCTGCCGCAGGAAAAGGTCATTGTAGAGAATAAGCTTGTAGGCGGAGGTTTCGGGGGAAAAGAAGATATGACCGTGCAGCATCTGGCGGCACTTGTAGCATATTTGTCAAAAAGGACTGTCAAGGTGAAGCTGACACGCAAGGAAAGCCTGATTGTTCATCCGAAGCGTCATCCGATGAGCATGGACTTTACGACAGCCTGCGATGAAAAGGGATATCTGACGGCCATGAAAGCGGTCATTGTTGCGGATACCGGTGCATATGCTTCTCTGGGAGGCCCGGTACTGCAGCGTGCATGTACACATGCTGCCGGACCGTATCACTATCAGGTCATTGACATTGACGGTAAGGCTGTCTATACCAATAATCCGCCCGCAGGTGCGTTCCGCGGATTCGGGGTAACGCAGACCTGCTTTGCAACAGAATGCAACATTGATCTGCTTGCAGAAATGGTCGGAATCACGCCGTGGCAGATGCGTTATCAGAATGCAATCCGTCCCGGGCAGGTGCTTCCGAACGGACAGGTTGCAGATGCTTCTACAGGTCTTGCAGAGACGTTGGAGGCTGTGAAGGAAATCTGTGAGCAGGAGAAATACGTCGGCATCGGCTGTGCGATGAAAAATGCGGGTGTCGGTGTCGGACTGCCGGATAAAGGACGCTGCAGACTGCAGATTGAGCATGGAAAAGCACATATTTATGCAGGAGCTTCCTGTATCGGTCAGGGACTCGGAACAGTCGCCGTACAGATGCTGGGGCAGTCCGCAGAACTATATCAGGAGAATATCGTATATCATGCTCCCAATACTGCACTGGCACCGGACTCCGGTACGACATCAGGCTCCAGACAGACACTGATTACCGGAGAAGCGATCCGGATGGCGGGAGAACAGCTGCGGGATGAACTTATCAGGCTTGGAAGAAAGCCGGAGGACGATGTAGCGGCTGTTACAGATTTGCTGCAGCAGTTAGAGGGCAGAGAGTTTATCACAGAATACTTTGCCAAGACAGATGCCATGGGCGCAGATGTAGAGCATCCTGTATCTCATGTGGCATATGGATATGCAACGCAGGTCTGTGTCCTGAATGAGGACGGAACCATCAAGAAGATTGTGGCGGCACATGATGTGGGTAAGGCAGTCAATCCGAAGAGCGTGGAAGGGCAGATTGAAGGCGGTGTAGTGATGTCTCTGGGTTATGCGCTGACCGAGAAATATCCATTGGAAAACTGCGTACCGACCGCGAAATATGGAACGTTAGGACTGCTGCGTGCCAATCAGGTGCCGGATGTAGAAAGCATTATCATTGAAAAGCCGGGCATCAGGGAAGCCTACGGAGCCATTGGCATAGGAGAAATCACATCGATTCCGACAGCACCGGCGGTACACAACGCCTATTATAAATTTGACGGGGAATTCAGAACCTCGCTGCCGTTAGAGCATACGCCGTATGCGAAGTAAATACGGCACCGAAGCAATTTGACAAATGACTAGGCTTCATAGACTAATTGGTAGGTTTCATCTTTTAGCAGATACACCCGCTCAATTCCGTCATGCGCATAATCTGTAAAGGACTCAGCCGTCAGACGTGCACAGGTTCCGCAGGAGGAGCTTAAGACTCGTGGAACGGGCATCAGTGTGACAGAAATACCGTCCACAGCAAGTACCCTTTGCAGTGAAAGGGCACTAAAGTGTGAATAGAAGGTGATGATATAGGTATTCATACATTTTCCTTTGCTAAGGACAGTGTATATTCACCATTTTCTTCGGTGACGGTTACACTGTAGCCATTATGAGTGGCAAACCGACTGACATTTTCCTTGGCAGCATGATTGTCCACAAGGACTGTATAGGCAGCATTCTGTGAGGCAAATGCTTTTTTGACCATAAGAACCGGCTGCGGACAGGAATATCCGCGTGCATCGATGGTGGTATTGATATTTGACATGATAGTTCCTCCTTTAGGAATTCGTGGTTTCTCTGCAGCCCATGACCGCAATGAGCACAAGTACAATCAGTCCGACGATGACAGCAATCTGACCGTTTAGGGTGGGACCTTCTGCTGAAGAAGCAAGCTTGAAGTTATGGCAGCAGGCAGCACCGACAAGCAGACCGATGACAGTCACAGCAGAATCCGTATTTCCCTCACCGGACAGTACAATCTGACGCAGCGGACATCCGCCGAGCAATGTACAGCCGAAGCCAACGAGCAGCATACCAAGGAGATTCCACAATCCGTCAGTATGTGCAACCGGCTGTTCGGCAAAGCCGAGATGAAAATAGCCAAGGATGACATTCATGATGACGGCAAATACCAGAATGGATACGAATCCGATGAGCAGTGTACTTTCGCGGAACAGTACGAAGTCACGAATGCCGCCGACCATACAGAACCGGCTTCTCTGTGCCAGAGCACCGACAATCAGACCTGCAGTCAGGGAAATTAGAACGGCTGCATGCTTGGAGCCCGGGCCTTCACTGCTGAAGAAGAACAGACCCGGAACAGCCAGAACAAGAATGAGTAAGATCAGACCGGTAACAGGCAGCAGACTTCCTTCCGTCTTCGATAGAGAATAGGTTCTCTTTAAAGTAAAGCCTTTATTTAAGAAGAAAATACCGACGAGAATACCAAGGATAAAACCAACAAGACCGATGACCGCATTCAGATCACCGCCCGCGATGCGTAAAACCATACGAAACGGGCATCCGAGGA
>CAYRJT010000060.1:6230-10383 GCA_964424675.1 uncultured Lachnospiraceae bacterium | reverse complement strand
AGGAATCGAGCAGGGAACTCTGAATGACAAGCTGTTCAGTATCCAGTCATCAGCTATTCTGGACATTGCAGCTAAGGAGTCGTGTGTCATCATCGGAAGATGTGCGGATTATATTCTGAGGGATACACCGGACTGTATTCATGTGTTTATTTATGCTCCTTTTGAGGAACGTGTCAGGATCATCAGTGAAAAGCACAGGATGAAGGCTGATGAAGCGAAAAAGCTCGTCAAGAGAATGGACAGTATCAGAAATACTTATTATACTTATTATTCTGACCGTAAGTGGAATACAAAGGAAGGTAAAGATATTCTTCTGAACAGAGCGGCATTTGGCATTGATGGCTGTGTCAGCATACTGGAGACAATGGCTCGCAAGATGATGGAGGATTAAATATGGGAAGATTTGTGGTAGCAGGGATTGTTCAGGTAGAAACAATCGTGCGGGTGGACAAGATCCCGATGGAGTATTCTCCAATCACCAGCAAGCCTAATACAATATTTACAGACATAGGCGGTGATGCCTATGGAGAAAGCCTTGCTTTAAAATCGCTTGGCAATGAAGTCACATTTATGTCCATGGTGGGGAAGAATGCTTCCCAGGAAGTACTGAATCTGTACGATATCAGTATGGCTCTGGATACTGGCTTTGTGCTGAATGTACTGTCTGCAACACCGGCGGCAGTGGTTCTGTATGACCATGAGCGTCAGCAGCAGATTTTTGAAGACATCAAGGATTTAAGAAATTTTGAGTATGATATGTCGATCTTTGAGAAGGAAGCAAAGGCAGCCGATATGGTTGTACTGGCCAATGCACAGTTCTGTAATCCGTTAGCAAAAAAGGCAAAGAAGCTGGGAAAGACCGTAGCAGTCAATTTCCGTGGCTTCAGTGAGGAAAAGATTCCTTTTAATGCTGATATGCTCCGGGCAGCAGACATTGTCTATATCAGTGATGATAATCTGGTGAATTCTTCATATGATTTTGTGAAGAGTCTGGCGGCAGAGTTTGACAATGACATTGTGATCCTGGGACAGGGCGCAAAGGGCTTGATTCTTTTCTCTAAAAAAGACGAACTCATAGTGCATTATAATACAGTCAAGACGAATGAAATCGTGAATACGGTCGGCGCAGGTGAAGCGTTGTTTTCCTGTTTCCTGCATTTTTATCTGAAGACAGGAGATGCAAAACGTGCAATCAAGAATGCACTGTTGTTTGCTTCGTACAAGCTTGGCTTTACAGGCTCCAGCAAGGGATTTTTGACAGAGGAGGAGCTGGAACACTGGTACTCCCTGATCTGGAAAGAAGAACGAATCGACTGATTTCTACTAAATCTAGTATTTTTTACTTGATATTTTGCTCATTATACACTACAATTACATCTGGAAATGACTCAATGAAGAGGCTGTTTCTGTGGCAACACATGAAATAGCTTTTTTTCGAGGAAATGACACATAACAAATTCAGGAGGATGGGGAATCATGAGCAATCAGGAAAAAAAGATGGGCAGCGAGGGCATCTATGATGCAAGACAGCTTGGAGTTCCGAAAATGGTATTACTCGGACTGCAGCACATGTTCGCAATGTTTGGAGCAACCGTATTGGTACCGGCACTGACAGGTTTGAGTGTATCGGCAACGTTATTGTTTGCAGGACTTGGAACATTATTATTTCATTTATTAGCGAAAGGGAAGGTGCCGGCGTTTTTGGGATCTTCTTTTGCATTTCTGGCAGGTTATTGGGCAATTGCGCCGGGCGGGGAGAAGGAACTGCTTCCTTATGCCTGTGTCGGTGTAGCATTTGCGGGTATTCTGTATCTGGTTCTGGCAGCATTTATCAAAGCATTCGGAGCTAAGAAGGTTATGCGTTTCTTCCCGCCGATTGTAACGGGACCGATCATTATTGCAATCGGATTGACATTGTCTTCTTCAGCAATCAATAACTGCAAGGCTGACTGGCTGATTGCCATCATTGCAATTGTAGTCGTAATTGTCTGCAACATCTGGGGCAAAGGAATGATCAAGATCATCCCTATTATTCTGGGTGTGGTATCATCCTATGTGGTAGCAGCATGCATGGGCAAGGTTGATTTTACTGCTGTTAATGAGGCGGCATGGATCGGCTTCCCGGTACATTATGAGGAAACTGTTTTTTCTATTTTTCAAGCACCAAATGTATCTCTGATCATTACAGCCATTGTTACGATCATGCCGATTGCTCTGGCAACCATGGTCGAGCATATCGGTGATATTTCAGCGATTTCTTCAACGGTCGGCAAGAACTTTATCGAGGATCCGGGTCTTCACCGTACATTGTGTGGAGATGGTCTTGCTACTGCAATCGCTTCATTGTTCGGAGCACCTGCCAATACTACATATGGTGAGAATACAGGTGTGCTTTCTTTGACAAAGGTTTATGATCCGCGTGTCATCAGAATTGCTGCTTACTTTGCAATCCTGTTCTCCTTCTCTCCGAAGTTCGAGGCTCTGATCGGTTCCATGCCGACAGCGACTATCGGTGGTGTATCCATGGTACTTTATGGTATGATTTCTGCAGTTGGTGTCAGAAATGTGGTTGAGAATCAGGTTGACTTCACGAAAAACCGTAATGTCATTATAGCAGCACTGATTCTGGTACTGTCTATTGGTATTAAATTCACAACCATCTACAATGCAGCAGGTGAGGAAGTGATGGCTTCCGGTGTCAATATGACATTTGGCAGCATCACGGTTTCCATGTCCGGCCTTGCAATCGCTGCGATTGTCGGCATCATCCTGAATGCGGTTCTGCCCGGTAAGGACTATGAATTCGGCAAGAATCCTGCAGGTGACCAGGCAGCGAATCTGGAACTGTAAAGATTGGTGTAAATACAATATGGAATAAAGTATGATCATATATGGTTTAGAGGCCGGGAGTTATCGGCTGAGACTGATATGTAAGGATTGATTTGCAAGAGGAGAACGTCATCGGCGTTCTCCTCTTTTCGTGAAGGGGTATCTGTGGGGAGGCTTTTAGGAAGCTATGGTTTGGAACTGGAAGTGGTGCTGCATGAGGCGGATTGTCCAAAGAGGGAAATTATGCTTTTAGGAAGCTTAAGGTGCTGCGATTGGACAATAGAAGTGGCGTGAGGCTAATACATTTTCCAAATTGCAGAGTTTGTTGCGTGAAAGTGTCATGTTTTGAAATTTGAATTGTGCTTGACAAAGAGAATATACGATGGTATATTAGAACAAACGTTCTCGAACAAACTTTCGACAAATGGAGGGAGCAGAGTGGAGTATCTGGCACAGGGGATGTCCGTGATGGACAAGCTGAATATTTTGACTGATGCGGCGAAGTACGACGTAGCCTGTACGAGCAGCGGAGTGGATCGTAAGGGTGACGGCCGGGGAATGGGTAACACGGTTGCCGGTGGCATCTGCCACAGCTTTGCAGCAGATGGGCGTTGTATCTCTTTGCTGAAAATTTTGTTTACAAATGAATGTATTTATAACTGCAAGTACTGTATCAACAGAGTGACAAATGATGTCCCGCGAGCTTCCTTTACACCTGAAGAAATCTGTGAGCTGACGATGAACTTCTACAAAAGAAACTATATAGAGGGCTTGTTCCTGAGTTCCGGTATTCTAAAGAACCCGACATACACGATGGAACTCATCTATAAGGCAATATTTATGTTGCGTAATGAGTATCATTTCCAAGGATATGTCCATGTAAAGGCAATACCGGGTGCAGATGAACAGATCATAGAGAAGCTGGGACTGATTGTTGACCGTATGAGTATCAATCTGGAATTGCCGACGGCTGATGGTCTGAAGGAAATTGCTCCGAATAAAACACGTAAGATGATACTGAAACCGATGCGCCAGATCCAGACCGGAATCGTTGCAAATAAAAATGAGCTGACTTTGTATAAGCATGCGCCCAAATTTGTACCGGCAGGGCAGAGCACGCAGATGGTCATTGGAGCGACACCTGAAAATGACTATCAGATCGTATCTGTGGCGGAAAATCTATATCAGAAATTTGACCTGAGGAGAGTGTTTTATTCAGCATTTATCAATGTCAATCGTGATGCAAGTCTGCCGGCGACACTCGAGGGACCGCCGCTGCTGCGGGAACACAGGCTGTATCAGGCAGATTTCCTGCTTCGGTTCT
>CAYRJT010000060.1:0-6220 GCA_964424675.1 uncultured Lachnospiraceae bacterium | reverse complement strand
CTATGGTTTCAGGGCAAATGAACTGCTGAGTGAAGACAAACCAAATTTTAATACGCTGTTTGATCCGAAATGTGACTGGGCACTGAAGCATCTGGAATATTTTCCGGTAGAGGTCAACAGGGCTGATAAGCACATGCTGCTCCGGGTTCCGGGCATTGGAGTCAAATCCGCAGAAAGAATTGTCATGGCAAGGAGACATGCCATCCTGACCTTTGATGATCTGAAGAAAATGGGTATTGTGTTAAAACGAGCACTTTATTTCATTACCTGCGGCGGGCGGATGATGTATCGGACGAAGATTGATGAGGACTATATCTCACGTAACCTGCTGGACGTTAAGGAAAGACTGCCGGAGGGAATCAGCAGAGACGGGATGACTTATAAGCAGGTTTCACTATTTGATGATGTGAAATTTGGATTCCAGAATCAGATTGTCGGAATCGGATAATGTAGACAGATAGGGGAAAGAGATGAAGTCGAGACTGAGAAGTTATGACTGTGGAAACCGGAAGGAACGTAGACAAAGGATGAAAAAACTATGAATCATAAAATATTTGTATGTGAGAATTCCATAGAGGGCATCTTTACCGGAGTATATGATGCGTGGAAGGCAGCAAGGGAAATCGGACACAGTCACTGCAAGCTGGAAACGCTGCCGCCGGATTATGGAAATGGAACAATAAAAGAGCAGGGCAATCCATTACAGGTGCGGGATGATTGCAGAAATTATGAACTCTTTTCAGAGTATATCTACGTGAAGACGGATCAGGATAAAGCAGAAAAGGTAACAAAGACAGTTTGTGAGAGAATGGGTTATCCTGTGTATAAAGAGCTCAGTAAGGCTATGCTGGCTGAGGCTCCTGATCTGCTCTATGGGGGCAGGGACACAGACTATGACAAGGGAGACGCGGTTTATCGGACAATCGTCACCGGACTGTCCATGAAGTGCGGGGATGAAGTATTGACCAATTTGACAAATCCATATGTAGCCAGGGTTTTTGAACTGACCAGACGTGTGGGAAATGAATATCTGCACTGGATTGAGTTCTTGAGGTTTCATGAACTGAAAAGCGGGGTCATGTTTGCCAGAATTGCGCCAGAAAATAATCTTCTGGCAATGATGGCGCCACATTTTGCAGACAGACTGCCATTGGAGAACTTCATGATCTATGATGAGAGGAGGGGACTGTTCATCATTCACGGAGCGGGAGACCCGGAGAACCCGGTTCCGGTAGAGAATACCTGGGCAATCGTTCAGGGAGAAAAGCCAGATGAAGAAGCAATCACCGATTACTCTGACAGAGAGGAGTATTATCAGGAGCTGTTTACTTCATTCTGCAAGACAATAGCAATTGAATCCAGAGTTAATACAAATCTTCAGAGACAGATGCTTCCACTGAAATTCCGAAAATATATGGTTGAATTTGAGCCGTTTCATGGTAAAAAATCCATGGCCTGATAGAACCGGAAAAAACAGTTTGTTAAAAATGCATAAAATGGGCACAATATATTGGAGAGAAAGAGAAAACTGTACAAATATCTTGTGCTTTCTTAAAAACAATCAGGAATGGAAGCGCATGGAAAAACGTTTGACATTGTATATGGAATGAGTATAATAGTAACAATTGGTAAGCTTAATGTTAAGTAATACTTAAACGATTAAGCTGTATATCATACCATATAGTTTGTGCCAACGTTTGCTTTGAAAGGGGTGTATAGAATGCGTGAAAAGAGAATCAAGCTGCCGGTTGACCAAGCAGGAGAGTTTGTAAGTACAGCATCTAAGTGTGACTTCGATATCAATGTATTTTATAATCGTGTTGTTATTGATGCCAAATCTATACTGGGCGTACTTGGCTTGGATTTTAACCAGACACTGACTGTTCAATATGCCGGTGAGAACGATGCTTTTGAGAATCTGATTCACAGATATGCAGTGTACGGCTAGAAGAAGTATGCAGGCACATTTGTAAAGCTATCATACAAATGAATCGCGAAACTGTGATATGAAATTTGATATCCCAACTCCAAAATAAAACTTCAAAACTCTCTGTGTGTAGTAGACGCAGGGAGTTTTGTGCGTGTATAATGAGTTGAAGTTGAAATAGACGTTTTTTTAGCATAACTTGTGACAGGAAGGATAGAGGATGGATTTGCTTGAGAAGCCCAGCGTGAGGATTTCAGTTCGTAATCTAGTGGAATTTATCATGCGTTCGGGAAACATTGATAATCGACATAAATCTCCGGGCGATCAGTCTATGCTGGAGGGCAGCAGGATCCATCGTATGATTCAGAGACGGATGGGGTCGGATTACCATGCAGAGTACTTTATGCGGTTTACGCAGGACATGGACGATTTTGAAATTGTTATAGAGGGACGTGCAGACGGAGTGATCACCGACGGAGATCAAGTCACGATTGATGAGATCAAGAGTGTCTATCAGGATCTTGAATATATCGGAAAGCCTGCGGAGGTGCATCTGGCGCAGGCAAAGTGCTACGCTTATTTTTATACAGAGCAGAACTCGCTTCCGGATATCCGGGTGAGAATGACTTATTGCAATATAGAGACAGAGGAAATCAAGTATTTTCATGAGGCATATACCTATATTGAGATCCGGAACTGGTTTATGAGTCTGATGGAGGAGTACGCAAAGTGGGCCAGGTTTGAATTTGAGTGGAAGAAGATACGTAAGCATTCTATCAAGGAACTGGAGTTCCCGTTTCCATACAGGGATGGTCAGAAGGAACTGGTCTCACAGGTCTACCGGACCATTTACCATGAGAAAAAGATATTTATCGAAGCACCGACAGGGGTTGGAAAGACTGTGTCCACGGTATTTCCGGCAGTCAAGGCTGTGGGAGAGGATCGTGGTGATAAGATATTCTATCTGACCGCAAAGACGATTACACGTACAGTTGCAAGCGAGTGTTTTGACATATTGCGAAATGGCGGACTGCGATATAAGACAGTGATTTTGACCGCAAAGGAAAAAGTATGTCCCTGTGAGGAGCCTGACTGTAATCCGGATGCCTGCCCTCGCGCAAACGGCCATTATGACAGGATCAATGATGCAATTTATGATCTGCTGACAAAGGAGGATTCCTTTACAAGAGAAATCATAGAGGAGTATGCAGAGAAGCACATGGTATGTCCGTTCGAGCTGTGTCTGGATATGTCTTTATTTTCAGATGCCGTGATTTGTGATTATAACTATGTGTTTGACCCAAATGTATATCTGAGACGTTTTTTTGCCGAGGGAATGGACGGAGACTATCTGTTCCTGATTGATGAGGCACATAATCTTGTTGACCGGGCAATGGATATGTATAGTGCGATTCTCTATAAAGAAGATTTTATGGAGCTGAGACGCAATATCAAGCCCTACAGCCGAAAGCTGGAAAAGACACTGGAGTCAGCCAATAAGTACATGCTGACACTGAAACGGGAATGCGAGTCCATGAAGGTACTCGACATATATGGAACCGGCGAAGGGGAGAGTCTGTCTCCGCTATTGGTGATATTGACGAGGCTGATGGCACAGATGGAAAAGTTCATGGAGGATGAGGAACGCAGCGACATCAGGAAACCGGTATTTGAACTGTATCTGCAGGTGCGTCATTTTATCAATATGTATGAGAATATCAATTCTGATTATAGAAATTATGTGGCTTATTCTGAGCATACGGAGGATCCGGTTGAGCACACCAATCGATTTATGGTCAAGCTGTTGTGCGTCAATCCCTCCTACAATATTACGCAGTGTCTGGACAAGGGGAGAAGTGCGGCATTCTTTTCAGCGACCCTTCTGCCAATTGATTATTACAGAAATCTGCTCAGTGGAAATGATGAAGACTATGCGGTCTATGCAAAGTCTGTATTTGATGAGCGAAAGCGTGGGCTGTTTATATGCAATGATGTAACGAGCAAGTATTCCAGACGCAGCGACATGGAGTATTATAATATCGCAAAGTATATACAGTTAATTACAGCAGAAAAAAAAGGAAACTACTTTATCTTTTTTCCGTCACATGCTTTTTTAAATCAGGTACTGCACTCCTATGAAGAATATTTTCAGGATGAAAGTGTGGAGTGTATCGTGCAGAAAACAGGGATGCGCGAGGAAGAACGGGAGGAGTTTCTAAATCGTTTTGAGGGAAACGAAGACTGTGATCTGGAACAGCTGATACAGATGGAAATAGAGTATGAGGAAGAAAAAACATTGTTGGGATTCTGTGTGATGGGTGGAATATTCAGTGAGGGCATCGATCTGAAGAATGACAGACTGATCGGAACAATCATAGTCGGAACAGGTCTGCCGATGGTATGCAATGAGAGAGAACTGCTGAAGAACAGCTATGATGAGGAGGGACTTCAGGGATTTGACTATGCCTATCGCTATCCGGGGATGAACAAGGTACTGCAGGCGGCAGGCCGCGTGATCAGGACAGCAGAAGATGTCGGAATCGTAGCGTTGCTGGATGACAGGTTTCTGATGACCTCTTACCAGAAAATGTTTCCTAGAGAATGGAAAAACCACCGGGTCTGCAATCTGGAAACAATCGCAGACGAGGTGGCGGATTTCTGGGATATGCAGAATCTTGAAATTGAGACATCTGCAGGGAATAAAACAGACTAGTACTTTGCCGCGGCGGCAAGCAGTCTTGCAATCTCTTCTTTATATGGAGGCAGTTTCACGGCCGGATCATCAGTGCTCTCTATATAGGGGGTCTCTAAAATCTTTGGAATATCTGTAAAATCCGGATGGTAAACAACCTTACAGAGCGTTTCAAATCCTATGGTTCCGTCATCCAGATTGGCATGGCGGTCTTTGGAGGCACCACGTTCATTTTTACTGTCATTGATGTGGAAGACTGCAATCTGTTTTTTACCGAGAATTCTGTCAAAGGAATCTAAAACACCATCCAGATCATTGACGATATCATAACCGGCATCATTGACGTGGCAGGTATCAAAGCAAACTCTTAATTTGTCGTTATATTTTACTCCATCATAGATACGGGCAAGCTCTTCAAAGGTGCGTCCGACCTCGCTGCCTTTTCCTGCCATGGTTTCAAGAGCAACGTGACAGGTCATGTCCTTGGTCAGAACTTCATTCAATCCCTCAATAATCTTTGCAATACCAACATCAACGCCTTCTCCCACATGGGATCCGGGATGCAGGATCAGTGTATGCGAGCCCATAGCGGTGCTGCGCTCCAGCTCTGTAGCCAGAAAGTCTACAGCCAGTTTAAATGTTTCAGGCTTTACTGCATTGGCCAGATTGATAATGTAGGGGGCATGTACGACAAATTCATCTATTCCGATTTTTTTCATATAAGCCTGTGCTTCTTCAATTCGTAATTCACCAAGCTCTTTGCGTCGTGTATTCTGTGGTGCACCAGTGTATACCATAAAGGTGTTGGCACCATAGCTTTCGGCTTCTTTCACAGAGCCTAAGAACATTTCCTTGCCGCTCATTCCGACATGTGAACCTAATTTGATCATGTCTGTCTCCTTTCGGTTGATGCACGGATTGCTGTGCTGTCGTGTAACTCTTGCAGAGCAAATTTGATTTTAGCACTTGCATCATGTGTATTGTACTGTAATTTGTGAAAAAACACAAGATGTGGTATGATGAACTCTGAAAAATGAGAAACGGAGGAATCATTATGTGGGCTTATGAGAGCGTGTTTTACCAAATCTATCCGCTGGGATTTTGTGGGGCACCATTTGAAAATGATGGGAATCTGCAGTCAAGAATACGAAAGGTGAATGACTGGATCCCTCACATACAGAAGCTGGGTGCAAATGCAGTCTATTTTTCGCCGGTATTTGAATCTGATACGCATGGCTACAATACCAGAGACTATGCTAAGATTGATGTCCGACTAGGTACCAATGAGGATTTTAAAGAGGTATGCGCCAATCTGCATGCGGCAGGTATCAGAGTAGTGCTGGATGGTGTGTTCAATCATGTGGGAAGGGGATTCTGGGCGTTTCAGGATGTGATACACAACAGAGAAAACTCCCCTTATAAAGACTGGTTTCACATCAGTTTTGAAGGGAATTCGAACTATAACGACGGCCTGTGGTATGAGGGCTGGGAAGGTAACTATGATTTGGTTAAGCTGAATCTGCAAAATGAGGATGTCATACAGCATATCTTTTGGGCAGTGAAGCAGTGGATCGAGGAATTTGGAATAGATGGTATCCGTC
>CAYRJT010000059.1:0-10578 GCA_964424675.1 uncultured Lachnospiraceae bacterium | reverse complement strand
TGACCATGCAACAATTATACAAACTTTTTTTCATTTCCTATACATTTTGCTCAATGAATTGATCGTTATCATTTTCACGTGGCAGATCATTATCTTCATAAAAGGCCAGCTGATTCTTGCCCCTTCTCTTTGCTTTATACAGTGCCTGATCAGCCGCTTTATATAACGTTTCAAAATCTCTGGCATTTGTCGGATAGATGGATGCTCCGATACTTGCAGTAGCAGAATACTTTACATACTCTCCGACCTTGAAATTCTTAAAGAAGGTGGCTACGCGCTCTGCTTCTCTCTTCATCGTATCCTCATCCTTCATATCTTTCAGAAATACGACAAACTCATCTCCACCGGTTCTGCCGACTATATCATTGATTCGAAATTCACTCTTGATCCTGCGTCCAAGCGTTGATAATACCTCATCACCAAAAGCATGACCCATCGTATCGTTGATCTTCTTAAAATTATCTATATCAAGGACAAACATAATCGCACGTTTATCCTTTCCTTCACCCTCCAGATACTCTCTGATCTTTTTCTCTGTTGCAATCTTATTCAACAGATCTGTCAGCAGATCTGTTTCTGCCTTGTCCTGTAGTTCCTTGCTTTCCTTCACATATCTGGCTCTGGTAATTACATTGATGGCAACCAGAATCGCAACGAAAATAAGGATGGCTACTAACATCTTGGTAACCAGATTGGTGGTCATTCTCTGCTCATCCTTGACCACTCTTTCGATCTGCGATGTGGTAATCAAAGTAACCGTATACCAGCCATAATCTCCGATTGGCTCATAAAACAGATAGTAAGACTCTGCCTCAGCCTTTTCATTTGTATAGTTAAATACCAGTTTTCCACCTTTATTCGCTTCCATGTTTTGTATCAGTTTTTTATAGGTACCATCTGTTATCTCTGTACTCTCCAGACCGGACAGCACATTTGCTCCTACATGGATAAAATCTCTCGGATTGCCGGCTCTTTCTATCAGAACTCCATCTGACCCAATTACACCATATGTATTTTTGATGGAGTAACTGGCTCCTGAAGTGATGTCTCCGAGACTATCCAAAGGTACTATGATTGCAACAATACCTATCATCTCATTTTCTGTTTTAATGGGTGCTGTTACCATCGTCTGATACCGAAGTGAATTGGTATACTGAAACAGTTCTGATACATGTGTCTTTCCGTCTAAGTATTCTTCTATATTCAGCTTTTTGCTGATCTGAGGATCTCGTCCTACACTATTCAGTGCTGAACCATCCATTTTGATAATCACCGCATCCTGAACACTGGTGTTTCTGACAATGGTCTTCAGCAGTTCCCTGGCTTCCGGAGAAAATACATCCTCCATTTTACTGAAATTACCTGCCGAAACAGATGCAAGACTCAGCATGGCATTCATTGTTTCTTCATAGTAACCGCCCATTTCCTTTGTCTGGACTTCCTGTTTCTCGTCCACACGTTCCCGAATCTGTTTTTCCATATCCGCAGAATAATTGAATAAAGTTACAACCAAAAACAATACCAGCATGATTGATGGTATGATCCATTGTAAAATATTTGAATTATCCTTTTTCTGTTTTGTCATTCTGTTACCTTCCATACAAAACTAATCGACATTTGAAGGAGTATCAGTGTCACTGTCATTTTCTGATTCTTCCTGAGGTATATAATAAGCAAATATTTTTCTGTAAATAAAGGAAGAATAAAAAGCAATCAATGAAAAGATACCTAAGAATAATATCGGCAATAATGCAGTAATAAAATAGATAATCACAAACGGAGCAATAAAACCGATGATTAATAAAATTGTATAGGGAAAATGTCTGATACTGATTAAAAATGCATTCTTAATACTGTTCTTAATCGTATTTTCAAACTTTGCAAGTAAAGGAAATATATAGGTTGTCATGAATGTGACCAGTATGGCAACCGCACATATGATTACATAGATTACCTTGCCCAGAGTGCCCTCCATGGAACCCAGAATACGAAAATCCATAAAGAATACAAACCCGGCAAACATTAAGAACAGCCATATAATCGTAGCCTGCTTAAAATTATCCTTAAACGATTTGAAAAAGCTTTTGGTAATATAGCCTTCTTCATCTGCAACCATCTTCATGGTAACGTAATACAAAGCAGATGTAGCAGCTCCTATTGTGAATACAGGAATGCAGCATATGATATAGAGAATATTCAGCCATACCAAATCAGCTACTCGTCCAAGAAAATTCATAACCGGACTATCCATACTAAAAAAACGACCCATTTTAAACCCTCTCTGTCCAAAACCTCTTAAGGTGGATTATATTGCATTTTGTATCAAATTGCAAATAAAATACATTTAATCTTTATTCTTTACTGAAATTATCATAAATCAGATTATACTGTGCATTCAATTTCTTATGTGTCAGCAGTATTCTTTCTGTTTCCTTCGATACCCTGCCCATAATACTGTCATACTGCCTGCAGAAAACCTTGACTACACTCTTATGAAAACGTCCGTGTTCTGCTTCATCTTCTAGTACACTGATTACAAAGTCCTTACTTTTTGCTGCACGATAGCTGCGCTGGCTGGTCATTCCTGTTACTGTATCGGCCACCTGCAGGATCATTTGGAGGATGTTCATTTCCTCTTCCTTAAGTCCTCTGTAATAACCGGTACCATTGAGCCGCTCATGATGTGCAATCGCAATCTCCAGAATCTCCGGATCCAGATAAGGCTTCAGGATACTTTCTGCGATATTGACATGTGTCCGCATCTTTGATACTTCTGCGGGCGTCAGCGTCCTGGGCGCATCTATGATCTTTGAAGGTATCGCCAGCATGCCTACATCATGTAATAATGTTGCATAATACAGTTTTGCTCTGTCATCCGCAGAAATCTTCAGAATCTTGGCTATCTCTTCACATATGCATACCGTGGTTACGGTATCTACAACCGCATACTCACTCCGGAATCCGATGGTGTACATCAAGAGCTCCATATACTGCTTTTTTTCTTCATTGCTGAACATCAGATATCCATATAGCTCTTCCATTTCATGCTGATACTCACCACTTCTCAGTTTTGCGAATATATCATACTTGACCTGCGCCTGACGCAGCAGCTGAAATGCTTCTGCAGAATATTTTTTATTTTCAAATTTATATAGCTGCTGATAATCGAAATTCTTACCGATTGCCGACATATACAAATCAATCCGCTCGGCAAGTCCTATAAAATTAGATACATTCCGAAACTCATAGTCCATGTCCCTAAGCTGCACATAGTCAACATGATGATACAGCAATACTTTTGCTTTATCCTTCATTGGAGACAGATATCTCATAAACAAAGATCCATAAATAGAATGCGGCATAAAACTTTTTGTTTCATAAGTCAGCATATTTGCAGCATCATCGGTTTTATAAGCTCCTATGTCATGCAGTGTTGCAAGAAACGCAAAATCTGCCATTTCGAATTCTACAAATCCGCCCTTGCACTGCAGCATTTTGTATACGATATATGCAACTCTGGCGCCATGTTCCATCGGACGTTTGTCAATCAGCTTCAAAGTATTTGAAAGCAAATTACATATATTTTTACTGCTGATGATTTCCACTCGTATCCTCCGCCTTGATGCGATGGTACTTTTGTACTATTATAGTCCCATTCGTCTAAAATGTAAATTACTTCTGTAGTGAAATCTGCATCGGAGTGAACCGGATCCCATCTGCTGTTATCTCATGGCTGATATCCTCAAACCCGATTTTATGATAAAACTCTGTCGCATAGGGAGCAGCATTCACGGTAAACTCATCCGTACCAAATACCTTGGCCTGTCGAAATGCAAATAACAGCAGCTCTCTTCCGATTCCTTTTTTATGATATACATCTTTTACAAACAACAGCGAAATATGATTTCCGTTTCGAATCCCGAGCATCCCAGCCATTTTGTCTCCTTCAAATGCCCCATAGGTCGGATAATTTCCATCAATAAACATTCTTTTCAGTTTTGGATCTTCGATAAAATCCCGAAAACTTTGGATGCCCTTTTGAGAGTATTCAGGTGCCTCAAATTTTAAGAAGGTGGACCACGCCAGCTGAATCGCAGTTTCCCATTCACTTCTCTCCAGCTCCCTGATCAAATACTTTCCGGATCCTGTTGTGTCCATATCTGTTTCCTGCCTTAGTCCTTATTTGAATATCTTTTTAAAGAATCCTGTTACAGACTCCTTTACATTTGTAAAGAAATTGCCTACTGCATTCGATACCATCTTACCAATTCCAAGATCCTCTACTGACAGATCACTGATATTAAATGTACCATTCTTAATCTGATCTGCATACTTTGCATAAATATCATCTGCCTGTTCTGCAAGCACATTAAAATCAATACCCATAGCCTTGATCTTAACCATCAGATCAATAATCTGCTGTATCTCATCCTCTGTCAGGTTTGCATTCAGATCCTTTACTCCCTGACGTACAACTGCTTCTATTTCTTCTTTCGTGTTAAGATCATTTGCTGCTATCTGTGCTTTGATGTAGGTAATCAGTTCCTCTGCATCGTCACTGCTGCCGACTGCTGTTGACAACTCTCCTGTAACAACAAGCTCATTCATGGCAGTGTCAATCGCTTTTTCTGAAACTGCTGTTCCCGACATTTCTCCGTAAGCCTTCAGTGCTCCGATCAAGCCTGCAGTTCCGGAAATCGGAGTTGGTGCTACGACCAGAATATCTGCATTTTTGACACCTGCGGTCAGCAAAGCACTACGATACATATCCGTTGTACAGTAATTCACGTTTTTTGTGGTCACAACGACTCCATGACCCTCTTCTCTGGGATTTACCAATACAGAAGATAAAGACTTCGTCCCGATCAGACCTGCATCCACATAACCTCCAAGATACTGTTTTTCATCTGCATTTGTAGTATAAACTACATTATAATTTCCGATATCTGCAGCTGATACTCCCATCAGTCCGAGGACGGTTGCCAGCTGATCCTGTGATAAATCTGCTCCAAGTGCTATATAGGACTTGTCCTGAGTCGCTGTGATCGGTGTTACATCTACTGTTGCATTTGACTGTTCGATCGCATTGACGCTGACGGTTTCCTCTGCAAATACTGTCATCGCTGACGCAAATACCATTGTTACTGTTAGTAATAAACATATTGCTCTTTTCATTTTACTGCCTCCTATTATCCATTTGCTACTTGTTCCCCCCAAGTAATGACCCGCCTACTTCTCTTGCTTCAGCTGTTCCTCCAGCCATTTAAGAATATCCTCATAAACTGTCCGACGATCGGTCTCATTTAGTATCTCATGTCTGTCATCCGGGTACAGCTTCATCGAAATCTTCTGCATGCCCATATTCTCAAATTGTTTGACAATCAAAGGAACATCCTTGCCCCAGTGCCCAATCGGATCCTGATCGCCTGCAAGGAAAATTAATGGTAAATCTTTAGGCATCTTATCAAGATAGTCTTTTTTATTCAAATTGTCAATGGCTTCTGCTATCGCTTTTAATCCATTAATCGTAAACGGAAAACCGCACTCTTCATCTGCAATATACTGATCGACAATTTGTTCATCCTTTGATAACCAGTCATATGTGGTACGTCGGTTCTGTATGGCATCATTGTTATGTCCATCAGCCATCCTGTTCATCATAGGAGATCTGTATTTCCATCCACGAAACAGGGCAATCAGATGTGCAAGAACGATCCCGCTCTTTGTCACTCCTGAAGATTTGCTGCCGGTCGCCATAACAATGGCTCCATCAATTCCTTTTCCATATCTGCAAAGATAATTTCTCAGCATGAAAGATCCCATGGAATGTCCTAATATAAAGTATGGCTTCCCCGGATTTTCTTCCTGTGTAATCTTTTTTAGCCGGTGAATATCACGAACAACCACCGTCACGGCATCGTTTTTTGCAAAGTATCCATAGTCTTCTTTACATGCCGTTGACTTTCCATGACCCAGATGATCATTCGCCACGACAAGAAATCCCTTTTCGGCCATAAACCTTGCAAAATCATCATATCGTTCTATGTGCTCTGCCATTCCATGTGCAATCTGCAGCACAGCCCTATAATCTTCTGTCTCCGGTATCCATTTCATTGCATGTATTTTATGAATATTATCTCTGGAATCAAAATAAAATTCTTCTGTTTTTATCATTGTGAATCCTTCCTTCAACTAAAATAGGGTGATACCGATTCCGTACCACCCTAGATTATACCATATTGTCGTTGTGATTCCTAGTCCCACGTTTTTCCTGACTGTACAAATCCGGATAAAATCAACAGATTTCAGCACCTGCCGGCATTTTTCGTTCCGGTGTCAGCAATGCCAGATTACCATCTGCGTCCTCTGCACACAACAGCATTCCCTCCGATAATACACCTGCCAGTGTTGCAGGCTTCAGATTCACCAGAACCATGACCTTTTTACCAACCATTTCCTCTGCCTTATAATGCTGTTTGATTCCGGATACGATCTGTTTTACTTCATTCCCGATCTTAACCTTGGAGCAAAGCAGCTTCTTGGACTTCGGTACTTCTTCGCAGGCAATGATTTCGCCTACCTGAAACTGCATCTTTGCAAAATCATCATACGTAATTTCAGGCTTTGCTTCTATTTCTATCGCTTCTTCTTTCTGATCTGCTGTCTCCTCAGGCTGTTCAGGATGCAGTACAGCCACCTTTTCCAGGATCTCTTTGATATCCAGTCGTGCAAAGAGGATCTCAGGTTTATCTGTCACTTTCGATCCTGATTCATAGATACCATATTCATCTAACAGCTCCCAGTCACGCTCTGTTCCCATTAACTGCAGCAGAATCTTCTGTGCTGTCTGAGGCATAAACGGTATCATCAGGTTGGCGCCGATGCAGATACTTTCTGTCAGATTATACAGAACCTCAGCCAGTCTGTCTTTCTTTGCTTCTTCCTTGGCAAGTACCCATGGCTCTGTCTCGTCTATATATTTATTGCATCTCTTAAATAGTACAAAAAGCTCTGTCAAAGCATCTGCTACACGCAGATCCTCCATTTTGGCTTCCATACGTGCCTTCGTACTCTTCGCAATTTCCTTCAGCTCTTCATCAACCGGCTCTGTTACCCCTGTACTTGTCACAATGCCATCAAAATATTTATTACTCATGGATATTGTTCTGTTGACCAGATTTCCGAGTGTATTTGCCAGATCAGAATTGATTCTCTCTACTAACAGATCCCATGAGATTACCCCATCATTTTCAAATGGCATCTCATGTAACACAAAATAACGTACCGCATCCACACCAAACAGATCTACCAGTTCGTCTGCATAGAGTACATTTCCTTTGGATTTACTCATCTTACCATCACCCTGCAGCAGCCATGGATGTCCGAAGATCTGCTTCGGAAGCTCCTCCCCAAGTGCCATCAGGATGATCGGCCAGTAAATCGTATGGAAGCGCACAATGTCTTTACCAATCAGATGCAGATCTGCAGGCCACAGAGTTTTATATTGCTCTGTAGAATTACCATCCGCATCATATCCGATCCCGGTGATATAGTTAGAAAGTGCATCCAGCCATACATACACAACATGTCTGTCATCAAAGTCTACGGGGATGCCCCACTTAAAGGACGTTCTGGATACACACAGATCCTGCAGTCCCGGCAGCAGGAAGTTGTTCATCATTTCATTTTTTCTGGATACGGGCTGTATAAACTCCGGATGCGTATTGATATGCTCGATCAGCCGATCTGCATATTTCGTCATCTTCAGGAAATAAGCCTCCTCCTTTGCGGGATGAACTTCTCTGCCACAGTCCGGACATTTTCCATCTGCTAGCTGTGATTCTGTCCAGAAAGATTCGCATGGAGTACAGTACATTCCTTCGTAAGAGCCTTTATAGATATCGCCCTGATCATACAGCTTCTTAAATATTTTCTGGATCTGCTTCTCATGATCCGGATCAGTTGTACGGATAAATTTGTCATAGGAGGTATCCATCAGATCCCAGATCTCCTTGACCATCCCTGCAACCTCATCTACAAATTCCTTAGGGGTTACGCCCTTTTCTGCCGCCTTCAGCTCTACCTTCTGTCCATGCTCATCGGTTCCTGTCTGAAAAAACACATCAAAGCCCTGCTGCCGCTTGAACCTCGCAATGCTGTCTGCAAGTACAATCTCGTAGGTATTTCCGATGTGAGGTTTTCCTGAAGTATAGGTGATCGCTGTTGTCATGTAATATTTTTTACCATTTCCATTCATATCTCATCTCTCCCTTCCCTTTTGGGTATAAAAAAATCTTCCCGTTTGCTGAGAAGATACTTGTATTCTCTATTTTGTAACTGTAGCATTTTACAAAAAAGCTGTCAAGCCCTTTGTAATCATATTATTTCCCGTTTTTTCATAAAATAAAGAGAAACATGTTCAGAGGTTTTTTATGAAAAAAAAAATCCTATCTTTATCAGCTCTCCTTCTCGCAATCGCTGTGGGTCTCTGGGTTTACCAGTATCAAACATCTGATTTTGCAGCATTGCATTCTGTATCTGAGTACCTCTTTGAACAGACCTTATCTCAAAACACCATTAACCTGCATTATACATTGGCCACTCCGGAGGCTTATGGTTTAAAAGATATTCCGGTTACACTAGGGACTTATTCCGTTTCCGAGATGAAAAAGCAAAGCATACTGACCGAAAATGCTCTTTCTGTGCTTTCTTCTATCTCCCGCGATGCGCTTTCACCGGACGATCAGCTGACCTGTGATATTCTGCTGCATAATCTCAAACAACAGCTGGATGCATCAAAATATCCTCTCTATCCTGAGCCTTTGTCCTCGCAGGGGATATTAACAGAGCTGCCTGTTCTGCTGGCTGAGTATTCCTTTCGCAGTCAAGATGATATTGATGATTACCTGCAGCTGCTTGACTGTCTCCCTTCCTATTTTGAGGATCTGGGGCAATATGAAACAGAAAAAGCAAATGCGGGTTTATTTATGTCAGACAACTCTCTGGATAAGGTTCTGGCAAACTGTCAGGCAGTCTGTGATCAACAGGAGCAGCATTTTATGCAGATCTCCTTTGAGAATCGTATCGACAGTCTTGCTTCATTATCCACAGAGGAGAAAATACAATATCAATTGCAACATGATCAGGTATTGCAAAGATCCTTTTTTCCTTCTTATCAAAAACTATCAGATACTCTTGTTTCATTAAGGGGTAAAGGGAAAAATCCCTACGGACTGTATTACCATGAGCAGGGAACAGCATACTATGAGTATCTGACTGCCTCCTGCACCGGTACTGATTATACCCTCAAAGATATCAAACAGATGATTCTGACACGACTGAAATCTGACTATACAGAATTATCCTCTTTGCTTTCAAAAAATCCTGCTCTCTCTACTGCTGTTCTCAGTATCGGGACTTCTGTCGGCCAGTTGAGCAAACCAGTTACGCCTGAAGAGATGCTATCTGACCTATATGATAAAACAAAGCTTCATTTCCCGATCCCCACGGACGCTTATGCATCTGCAGCCACAGATTATCAGGTAAAGTATGTGGATACTGCTATGGAAGCCTTCTTGAGCCCTGCTTTTTACCTTACTCCTCCGATAGATCTTCTATCAGAAAATACGATCTATATTAATGATGTGTCTTCTTATTCTGATATCCGTCTCTATACAACTCTGGCTCATGAAGGATATCCTGGACACATGCTGCAAAATACATATTATCTGAGTACTGAACCGGCTCCGGTACGATCTCTGCTGTACTTTGGCGCATATAGCGAGGGCTGGGCCGTTTACACAGAACAATATGCCTATACGTTACTGGAACTGGACGAAGATCTGGCTCGTGTTCTCCAGCTGGATCATTTGCTGCAGCTGGGACTTTGCTCTCTTTTAGATCTTATGGTCCATTATGAGGGTCTGACACCGGACGGATTACAGCAGTTTGCCAGCCGATCCGGTCTTCTTCTGGATGAGTCTATACTGTCGGAACTCTATCAGCAGATTGTTGACCAGCCTGCAAATTATCTGAAATATTATGTTGGCTTTCTGGAGGTTGATCGTTTACGAACCAAAGCAGAGGCTGCTCTTGGGGACAGCTTTTGTGAAATGGATTTTCATGAGTTCTTTTTATCCGTGGGACCGGCGCCCTTTTCTATAATAGAAAAAAGAGAGGATATCTGGATTCAGACTGTCCTCTCTTCAGACCTTGCATTATGTTCTCAGCCGTTGATCAGCTCTTCAAGCAGCCTGGGTACCATTTCATCCATGTTATCCTCATGGAACTGACAGGTTCCGACTGCTTTATGACCACCGCCGCCGTATTTCAGCATCAGTTTTCCGACATCAATATCGGATGTTTTGTTCAATATGCTGTAGCCAACTGCTACAGAACAGCCTTCACCGCCTTTACCATTGACAATCCATGCCGATATATTTTGCTCCGGGTACATACTGTAGACCATGAAACGATTTCCGGAGTAAATCGGATCAACTCCGCGAAGATCAGATATGATAACCTTTTTTTCTACTCTTGTATGTGCCTGAACCATTTCCTTGAACTTCTCAGTCTGTT
>CAYRJT010000058.1:0-10834 GCA_964424675.1 uncultured Lachnospiraceae bacterium | reverse complement strand
CTACAGTCAAAGGCTTTTGGGTAGGTCATCATCCATATATAGATGCACAGACAGATACGACAGAAGATAAATATGCAATCAGCTTTATGAAGAAATTTACAACAGGTAAGGGATTTGTGGCTGCAGATATCAGCATGGGAGCCATCAAAGACATCCTGATGCAGGCTGAGGCAGGAAACGGCAGTCTGGTTGGAATCGTGACTCCGGATGGACGTGAGATCATCCTGCAGGGTGAGGAAATCGTCAGTGATCCGATTTTTGAGACACAGTCATTCTATGTAGATTCTGCATCAGCAGGCGAATCCTTTGGAGATTATGTAAAATATAACGGAGAGAATTATCTGTATCTGTATGAACCGATCGGAACGACCGGGATATCCTTATGCAGTCTGATTCCACAGGAAAATATCGTAGGTGAGGTATCCAGCCTTAGAAATACAACCATTATATTTGTGCTGATTGCGTCTATTATTGCAATCGGTATTGGTTTCGTACTGTCACGCAGTATCAGTACTGTGCTGAACCATGTATCCAAATCGATGAAATCAGCTGCAGACGGAAATCTGACCGTGGATGTGGCAACGACCCGCAAGGATGAGTTTGGACAGCTTACAGGGAGTATAGAAGCCATGCTCGTCAGCATGCGTTCCACTCTGGAAGAGGTACAGCAGTTCGGCGGCAGCGTAGGAATGTCAGCAGAAGAGGTTGCCAATACAAGCGGAAGAATAGCGTTTGCCATGAAGGAAGTCAATCAGGCAATTTCTGATATGGAGCACAATGTCATTTCGCAGGCAAGCGATGCTGAGAGCGGTTATAATAAAATGGTTGCATTCTCAGACAAGATCAATCATATTTATGGCATTACAGGTGCGATGCAGACTATGGCCGGTGAGACAATCAACAGCATCAGCAAGGGGACGGGCCGGGTGACAGAGCTGGATCGTACAGCAGCCACAACGGCAGCCATTACCCGTGAACTATTGGATAATATTGCAGATGTTAATTCACAGAGTGAAAACATCGGTGGTTTTATCAATACCATCAATGACATTGCAGAAGAGACAAATCTGCTGTCCCTGAATGCAAGCATCGAAGCAGCCAGAGCGGGAGAAAGCGGTCGTGGCTTTGCAGTGGTAGCTGAGGCGATTGGAAAACTGGCAGAGCAGTCTATGACATCCAGCAACCAGATCGGAAAAATCATAGAGGATATCCAGAATACAAATGCCAGAACATCAGCATCGGCATCTCAGGCAGAGGAAAACATCAGACAGCAGACGGCAGCAATTGCAGAGACGGTCGAGGTGTTTGCAGAGATCAATCGTGATGTACAGGAGCTGGTTGAAAAGCTGGAAACAATCATTACAGATATGGGTATGCTGGCCAGTGACAAGGATGATGTCCTGAACTCAATACAGGCAGTTATGAATATTTCAGAGAATTCAGTTGCTTCAACGGAGGAGGTAACGGCTACGATCAATGAACAGGTGGATTTCATCACCAGACTGGCAGAGGATGCGACCAGACTCAAGAACGAAGCCGACCAGCTGGAAAGCAAAATTCAGCATTTTAACATCTGATCCAGACGTACCTGCGAAACCGGAGGGTGTGTATGAGAGAAAATCTGGAACAATATAAAGTGTTTTATTATATCGTGAAATGCGGCGGCATCACTGCAGCGGCGGAAGTGTTATCCATATCCCAGCCCGCAGTGAGCCAGGCAATCAAACAATTGGAGAACAGTGTCCGTGTGACACTGTTTCTTCGTACTGCCAAGGGTGTGAAGCTGACCAGTGAGGGGCAGATGCTCTATTCTTATGTGGAAAAAGGGTATGAAACAATTTTACGTGGCGAGACAAAGCTGCGGGAAATGCTGGATCTGGAGGCCGGAGAGATACGGATTGGTGCAAGCGATATGACTTTGAAGTATTATCTGCTTCCTTATCTGGAGATATTTCATGAGAAATATCCAAAGATTAAGGTGACGGTATACAATTCTCCGACCCCCGAAACCCTGCAGTCCATGCAGGACAATAAGATAGATTTCGGCCTGATCAGCTCACCGCTGCCCGCCAAGACCAGCTATGCAGTACGGTCTGTACGCCGGATTCAGGATATTTTTGTAGCAGGCAGCCGTTTTCATCATTTGGAAGGAAAGGTACTGAAATACGCAGAGCTTGAGGAACTGCCGATTATCTGCCTGGAAAAATGTACAAGCACCCGTACCTACGTAGACCATTTTCTGTCGCAAAAAGGAGTTGTACTCCATCCGGAGTTTGAACTGGCGACCAGTGACATGATCGTCCAGTTTGCCTTACGAAATCTTGGAATCGGCTGTGTCGTCCAGGACTTTGCCAAGGAAGCCCTGGAGCAGGAGGCATTATTTGAGTTAAAATTTGAAAACCCCATTCCCCAGCGTGAATTCTTCGTGGCTTATGATGCGAAGCAGCATTTATCCACAGCCTCCCGTAAACTTCTGGATTTGCTGATCTGAGTGTTCGACTATGAGCCAAAGTTTCTATTGGAAGCCCAAAGTCCCATAGCGATATAAACAATCATTATGCAACACATAACGAATATTAATTTTACTTATGCCAAAAACCATGCTATACTCTGAAATGGCTCAGAAAGAATAGTCTTTCAAGAAGCCGGAAACACTGAACCCATAGGAGGAAAGATCATGGTAAAAGCAATCGTAGGCGCCAACTGGGGCGACGAAGGAAAAGGTAAAATCACAGATATGCTGGCAGCAGATGCAGACATCATCGTGCGCTTTCAAGGAGGTGCCAATGCTGGACACACCATCGTCAATCAATATGGAAAATTTGCACTTCATACACTGCCGTCAGGTGTCTTCTATGAACACACAACGAGCATCATCGGAAATGGTGTTGCACTGAACGTACCAGTACTTTTTAAAGAAATCCAGGACATCACCTCCAAGGGTATACCGATGCCCAAGCTGCTGATCTCAGACAGAGCACAGATGGTAATGCCTTATCACATTGATTTCGATACTTATGAGGAGGCAAGGCTGGCAGGCAAGTCTTTTGGCTCTACCAAGTCAGGAATTGCTCCGTTCTACTCAGATAAATATGCAAAGATTGGTTTTCAGGTCAGCGAACTCTTTGGAGACGAGTCTGCACTAAAAGAGAAAATCAGTCGTGTTTGTGAAATAAAAAATGTTATGTTAACCAATCTGTATCATCAGAAGCCAATTGATGAGGGAACACTGTATGATACATTAATGGAATACAAGAAGATGGTTGAACCGTATGTATGTGATACCTCACTTTACTTATGGAATGCACTGAAGGCTGGAAAAGAAGTATTACTAGAGGGACAGCTCGGTTCTCTTAAGGATCCAGATCATGGCATCTATCCGATGGTCACATCCTCTTCAACACTGGCAGCATACGGCGCGATCGGTGCTGGTCTGCCTCCGTACGAAATCAAAAAGATTATTACAGTATGTAAGGCATATTCATCAGCAGTCGGAGCAGGAGCATTTGTATCTGAAATCTTCGGAGAAGAAGCAGATGAACTCAGACGCAGAGGTGGTGACGGCGGAGAGTATGGTGCTACGACTGGACGTCCAAGACGTATGGGATGGTTTGATTGTGTTGCATCCAAATATGGCTGCAGAATCCAGGGAACAACAGATGTTGCCTTTACTGTACTGGATGTGCTTGGTTATTTAGAGGAAATTCCAGTATGTACAGGATATGAAATAGATGGTAAGATAACGACAGAGTTTCCAACGACTTCTGATCTGGAAAAGGCAAAGCCGATACTGGAGACATTACCTGGATGGAAGACAGATATCCGTGGAATCAAAAAATATGAAGATCTTCCAGAAAACTGCAGGAAATATATCGAGTTTATTGAAAAGAAGATCGAGTTCCCGATCACCATGGTCAGCAACGGTCCGGGAAGAGACGATATTATACGTCGATAGGCAGAGCAGGAAAGAGGCCAACCATGGCGGCAGGCTCGCATGCAAGACATGGTCGACCTCTTTACGGCGAGCAACGCGAACTCGAAATGGAACATTTCGAGTCTGCCTATCAGAGAATTGAAGGAGAATATAAATGGCAATCAAGACAGTGATTTTTGACATCGGAAACGTACTTGCCGATTTTTGCTGGGAACGTTTTTACAGAAGCTTTGGTTATTCAGAGGAGATCTTTAAACGCCTTGCAAAGGCAACCGTTTATGATGACATGTGGAATCAGTTTGATAAAGGAGTACTGACAGAGAAGGAAATGCTGCGTATCTTTATCCAAAATGATCCGGGGATTGAACAGGAGATCAGAACTGTTTTCAAAAATATCAATGGAACCATAGAGGTTTTTGACTATACCTATGACTGGATTCATGAACTGCAGAAGAAAGGATATCAGGTACTGATTCTGTCCAACTTCTCAGAGAAATGTTATCGTGAGTGCGGTTCCAAAATGGATTTTGTAAAAGAAGCCGATGGGGCAGTGATTTCTTATATAGAGAAGAAGATCAAACCGGATGATGAGATGTATGAGCTGATTATAGACCGTTACCATTTGATTCCGGAGGAATGTGTTTTTCTGGATGACAAGCCGGAAAATGTAGCGGCAGCTGAGAAATTCGGTATTCACGGCATTGTATTTAAAGGGCGTGAAGATGCATTGATTAAGATGGAAGAACTCGGAATGTAACATTGAGTTATCATTCAATTCATGTTATAATCAAGGGCGGTGGAGTACAATACTCTGCCACCCTTGCTTGATATAATAGGAGTTAATATTATAAGAATTGTGCATAAGGAGAATCAATCAGATGAAAGATCATAAAACAGTCATTGCAATTGCAGGAGTAGGATATGTCGGACTTTCCATGGCCTGTCTGCTTTCCGTAAAGAATAAGGTATATGCAGTGGATATCATTCGGGACAAGGTGGACATGATCAATGCGAGGAAGTCCCCACTAATCGACAAGGAGATTATGGAGCGGATGCAGAAGGAGAAACTGGATCTGACAGCGACAACGGATGCACAGACGGCTTATCAGGATGCGGATTTTGTCATCATTGCAACGCCGACAAACTATGATTCAGTGAAAAATTATTTTGATACCTCATCGGTTGAAGCAGTCATTGAGCTCGTACAGAAGATTAATCCGTCAGCATTTATCGTGATCAAGTCAACCATACCGGTTGGATATACGACCGGTTTATACAGGAAGTATCCTGATATGAACTTCCTGTTCAGTCCGGAGTTCCTGCGTGAGGGCAGGGCACTGTATGATAATCTCTATCCGAGCCGTATCATAGTCGGATCACCTGCAGGAGATACAAAGATGGAAGAAGCAGCACACAGATTTGCGGCGCTTTTATTAGAGGGCGCTGTGAAAAAGGATGCACCGGTTCTGTTTACAGGTCTGACAGAGGCAGAGGCGGTCAAGCTCTTTGCCAATACCTATCTGGCACTGCGTGTCAGCTTCTTTAATGAACTGGATACATATGCCGAGGTACGTGGACTGAACACAAAGCAGATCATAGAGGGGATCGGTTATGATCCGAGAATCGGTTCAGACTATAATAACCCATCGTTTGGATACGGGGGATACTGTCTGCCAAAGGATACAAAACAGCTGCTTGCAAATTACGAGGATGTACCAAGCAATATTATGCAGGCCATCGTGGATGCCAATAGAACCCGTAAGGATTTTATCGCAGAACGTGTATTGGAACAGGCAGGATATTATGAAGGTGCGAACGGACGAAATGGTATGCCGGGCAAGGATGTTACCGTGGGTGTGTACAGACTGGCGATGAAGGCAAACAGTGATAATTTCAGACAGTCCTCGATTCAGGGAGTTATGAAGCGTGTCAAAAGCAAGGGGGCAGAGGTCATTATTTATGAGCCTTCACTCGAGGATGACAGCTTGTTTTTTGGAAGCCGTGTCGTAAATGACCTGCAGAAATTCAAGGATTCCTGCGATGCGATCATTGCAAACCGTTACAATCCGGAGCTGGATGACGTAGAAGCAAAGGTATACACAAGAGATGTATTCCGAAGAGATTAAGATCATTTGGTTAACATAAAAAACGATGAGCAAATGCTCATCGTTTTTCTTCATCAGAAGTGCTGCCACGCTGTTTCAGATATTTAAAGATCAGGGTGTATGCATAGATCAGTACCGGAACGGCGATCGTAGCGATCACAGAAGCGCGGAACCACAGGTACGTGTTCGGGTTCTCAAAGATGGCAAACAGCAGTGTGGACAGATAAAGTCCGACTAACAGGATGATGCCGATGACGGCGAGTATTCGTTTGATATTTTTCATGTTGATTCTCCTTGCAGCATATTGTATGTAGTATTCATCTATTCGGTGCTTTATTCCTTATGCTGTTCGCGGAATGGATTCACGCGCTTAAAACGTTTGCTTTCATAGAGCGAATGATCCGCTAATTTGATCATATCCTCCAGTGCAATATCATTGCTGCAGACAAACGATGTATAACCGTAAGACATTTCGATATAATATGGCCGGTCAGAGTCCCTGTTTAGTTCATCTGTGTGAAGCCTGATACGGGATTTGAGCTGGTCAATAATGGATTCCTCATTCACCAGTGCAAAACAGATGTATTCATCACCGCCAAGTCTGGCTACAATATCATCCTTACGGAAGCTCTTGCGTAAAATAGATGCTGCACTCATCAGTGCATAATCCCCTTCTTCGTGTCCGAAGGTATCGTTAATCATTTTTAAGGAGTCGAGGTCTGCAAAGAATAGCAGCGCCTGTTCTCCGTAATGCATCTGAATGGCCTGATTGACCTTATCAAAGAAGCCGCGGCGGTTATGCAGTCTGGTCAGCTCATCCATGGCAGACATATTGAGCAGCCGGCGGTTCATATTCAGATATTTTAATGTGGAGCTGATCTCCAGACTGGCTGAATATGCAGGATACAGCAGCGGTAAATCTAATTCGCATACAAGCAGTCCATATTGTTCATTATTAATATAGAGGTTAAAAATCGTCTTGATCGTGCGTTGATCCTGCTCCATAAATTCATGGTCGAATATATGACCGATGGGAATGATACATTCGCCATCCTTGAGGAGATGGACATCCGCTTCATTATGGTATGCAATCAGCTCCACTGTCTTAGGTATGTGCCAGACATCCGTGATATTATGGATGATTGGTGTATCAAAGAGATACAGATAAGAAGCTCTGATACCAAGATAGTGCAGCTTGTTCATAATCTGGCGGATGGCTGCATTTGTATCACTGGAGTAGATCAATGCATCCCGTACAATTCCGGAAGTCAGCCAGCGTTCATTCTTAAATGATTCAGGAATACGATGAATCGCAAGGCTCTTCTTGGAAATGACCGTTTCGTAAATATCCGAGATTAACAGGCTGAAGCTTAGTTTGAGTGAGGCATCCTCTGTGTGTTCAATCAGGAGCATGATATAATCATGCAGAGTGACAAATCTGTTCAATGACCTCGGTGAAAACTGAGAAATCGGTATGAGCAGCGTCATAGGTACGGCACAGTTCAAGCAGCTTCGCAATATAGGGATACAGAGAATCATATAGCAACTTGGATTGCTGGTGGAACATAATATAGTTAACGGCAACACTTGAACACTGTTCAGATTCCGGATCCATATCTCCGAAAATATTAGCCTGACGTTCTGTGCAGCCGCAGGAGCTTCTCTTAATGAAGACGGAGGGAGTTGCTTCCTTACGGAATTCTTTACCATTGTAGAGCCGTATGCCTTCTACTACAGCACGGTAGGCGAGTTCCTGTGTGCTGATTTTAACAGTCGACAGCGGAGGATCAGCCATCAGCGCGATACTGATATCATCGAATCCGGTCACGGCAATATCCTTGCCAACCTTCAAGCCGCGTGATTTTAACACGCGATACCCGCCAAGCGTCATATAGTCATTGGCGAAGCAGAGTGCTTCTGTGTCCGGATACTGGTCTAAGAGCTTTTCAACAACCGGATCGCAGTATGCAATCAGATTTCCGTAGGGTGTCATTCCGGGTTCGACGGGCAGGCCGTGTTCCTTCATGACATCCAGATAGACATCCAGACGTTCGGAACAGTCACGGTTATTGTGTTTGCCGTTAATATAGCAGATTCGCTTAAAACCGTGGACATGGATCAGATGCTCCAGACATTCACGGAAACCGGTTCTGTTATCAATGGTCAGACACGGATAGCCGGGAACTTCCTCTTCCAGAATGACAAGGGTAGTATCCTTGAATTTACCCAGGAAACTTTCTATATCAGAATCATCAATAAAGGGCCCAATCGTGCCAAGAGAGATAATCAGAATATCAATATTAGACTGTCTGGCATAATTGTACACCGTATTGTTCTGATAGTCATAGTCCGAAAGCTGCGTGGAGTTATGATAGGCTGATACATACATACCCGGGAAGAAAATAATATTTGCATCCATATCCTCAGCTGCATGAATGATGCCACTGCACATGTTGTTCACATACTCTGTCTCAATATGACAGACAAAGACTCCGATATTCAGTCTTTTTTTAGAATCCATGAACTGACCTCCCTTAGATACATCTGTGTATCCTGAATTCATTCATATAAGTATATCATAAACATAAATAACAAAATTTACAAGAATAAACGAAATACTTTGAAAAAACTTTGAAATTATGTATGGAGTAGTGTATACTAGCCTATAGAAATTCTTTTGAGAGGAAAAGGAGATATATCAATGGCACTATTACAGGATTGGAGAGAAAAGGCATATTCGCCGAACGCTAATAAAGGAGATCTGCAGAGACTGTGGGCTGCTTATTTTGACAAAGAAAAAGAAATCTACCGGAAGCTTTTGAAAAAACCGAATGATCCTGTAACAGGGACGGTAAAAGCTCTGGCAAAAAAATATAAGGTTGACATGATGACCATGACCGGATTTCTGGATGGCATCAATGACAGTCTGGTAAAGCCGAATCCGATTGAAGAGATGGATGCAGATACAGAGGTCAGTCTGGAGTTCGACAAGGAACTGCTTTATAAGAATATGGTAGCAGCTAAGGCTGACTGGCTCTATGAACTTGAGGAATGGAACAAGATATTCGACGAGGACAAGCAGAAGGAGCTCTACAAAGAGCAGAAGTCATCTACCACAATCGTAAAGGATAAAAAAGTATTCCCGAACGATCCCTGTCCCTGTGGAAGCGGAAAGAAGTATAAGAAATGCTGTGGAGCGAGATAAAATCGCTACGCGATTTTGCTCGCAGTCAAAAACTGTTCCGAAGGAAAGTTTTTGACCCCACCAACAATTAGTATTTGAACGAACCCCATTTTTGTTTTTGCGAAAGGAGCCAAATCAATGGAAGATTTAAATAAACTGGATTTTACCACCCCTCAAGACACCTCAAAGCTCTGCCTCATCGCCGGAATCATCTGCCTTTTAGCCGGCATCGCAATCGGCTTTTTATTATCCCCTGCCACAAAAGGCATCCACATTACCCTTGGCAGCAACAACAGTATCAAAAACAGCGGCGACGGAATTCTGATGTCAGGTGTTTCCGGACGTGAGAAAAAGAAAAACGAATGTTGTAATTAAAACAGTTATTTAAGTTATCTATATGGAGGAAAGAAGAAATGAAGATCACATTAAAGGACGGTTCTGCCAAAGAGTATGACAGAGCGATGTCAGTCATTGAGATTGCTGCAGATATCAGTGAAGGACTTGCAAGAGCGGCGTGTGCCGGAGAAATCAATGGAGAGAGAGTAGACCTTCGAACTATGGTGGATCAGGACTGTTCACTGAATATCCTGACCTTTAATGATAAAGAGGGTGCAGATGCATTCCGTCATACGACCTCGCATATTATGGCACAGGCAATCAAGAGGTTGTATCCGGATGCCAAGCTTGCAATTGGACCGTCTATTGATGATGGATTTTATTATGATATTGACAGAGAAATACCTCTCACAACAGAAGATCTGGAGAAGATCGAAGCTGAGATGAAGAAGATTGTCAAAGAAGACATCAAGATCAAGCACTATACACTGCCCCGTGCAGAAGCAATTAAATTTATGCAGGACAAAGAGGAGCCGTATAAGGTTGAGCTGATTCAGGATCTTCCTGAGGATGCAGTCATCAGTTTTTACGAGCAGGGCGACTTTACAGACCTGTGTGCAGGACCGCATCTGATGTCCACGAAGCCGGTCAAGGCATTCAAATTAACGAAAATTGCAGGTGCTTACTGGCGCGGAAACGAAAAAAATAAAATGCTGACCAGAATCTACGGAACGTCGTATACAAAGGCAGCAGATCTGGAAGAATATATTACAAGAATGGAAGAAGCCAAAAAGCGTGATCACAGAAAGATCGGCAAGGAGCTGGGTCTCTTTACATTTATGGATGAAGGTCCGGGATTCCCGTTCTTCCTTCCAAAGGGCATGATTTTAAAAAATGCACTGATGGAATACTGGAGAGAGATTCATACCAGAGAGAACTATGTGGAAATCGAGACACCTGTCATGCTGAACAAGGACCTCTGGCTGACTTCAGGACATTGGGAGCATTACAAGGACAATATGTATTCCACCGTCATCGATGATGTGGATTACTGTATTAAGCCTATGAACTGCCCGGGAGCTGTTCTTGTCTACAAATCACAGCCGCATTCCTATCGTGATCTGCCGCTTCGCCTTGCAGAGGTGGGACTGGTTCACAGACATGAGAAATCAGGTGCGCTGCATGGTCTGATGAGAGTACGCTGTTTCCATCAGGATGATGCACATATTATGATGGCACCGGATCAGATTCAGGATGAAATTAAGCGCGTTGTCG
>CAYRJT010000057.1:5593-10868 GCA_964424675.1 uncultured Lachnospiraceae bacterium | reverse complement strand
ATGAGCAGAAGCTGCTGGAGCCATGCTTTATTGATGTAAATAGTGGTTACCGCCTCTATTCAGCCGAGCAGATTGATCAGCTGAATCGTATTGTCCTGCTCAGAGATATGGGCTTTGGGGTGAAGGAGATGCGAGGGTTGCTGCAGTCCTGGAACTCAGACAAGATTAAAGAGAATCTGCTCGAGCAGATGAAGAAGACAGAAGACAACATACAGACTGAGAAAAACCGGCTTCACCAGATCGAGGGTATGCTCCGCGACCTCGACCATCAGGATGAGAAGCTGAATATCGAAATTGTCATGAAACAGCTGCCAATGCAGCACGTCCTGTCACTGCGCAGAGTAGTTGAGAACTATTACTGTGAAGGAGAACTCTGGGGCGAGCTTGGCGGATGTCTGAAGGGTATCAGAAATGTGGAGTCATTAACCGGTTTTTCTATTTATCATGACCTTGATTATAGAGAAGAGAATGTAGACATTGAAGTGTGCATTGTGATCAATCCATGTGATGTAAGTCTTGAAAGTAAGGATTTGATCTTCCGACAGGTCGATCAGGTAGATCAGGCGGCCTGCTTCATGATTTACGGTCCCTACAGTAACATCAGCCGTGCCTACCATGAATTTGCCCTCTGGCTAGAGCGCCATCCGGAATATCGCATGTCCGGTGAAAACCGCCAGATCTGTCACGTCGCCATGAATACGACTGACAACCCAGAGGAATATGTAACTGAGCTGCAGATTCCGTTGATTTACCAATGACGCATTTTTGGGGTTGACTCTCACATGGTGTCACGGTTTATGCTGAGTGCATAACAAGCGAAAAGGAGTGTTATTGATGCAGCAGACGTACAGGTTACAGTCAATCGGAGAAATCAGCATATCAGAGGCAGTAGGTGATCATGAAGCAGGTGAAGTGATGATCACCGTGGACAAGGACTTCAGAAAAGCACTGAAATATCTGGAGAAGTTCAGTCATGTGCATGTGTTCTATCTGTCAGGAGATGGAAATGACAGGAAATTAAAACAGGTCGTTCTCGAACTGATACAGGTTCATATGAAGGAAGGAACATTGATTCTTTCGCAGAAGCAGGAAACAAAGCAAGGTAGAAAGAGTACGGTTGTGAATGAACCGCAGCAGGACTTATTAGAATCAGATTGTGAACTAATTGACATCAAGCCTTATTTTCCAAGTGAGGATACGGTTAAAAATGCAGTATATTCAGCTAAATCTGCGGATATTGACACAGAAGATACAAAATCTTTTTCCACCGGCAATATAGCAGTAAAGGAATGCGAGGAAGGCCTTCCCTATCAAATTAATTCTATCGGAGGTATCCGTAATGTAAACGGAAAGTGTTATGTCCAGCTAGAGCAGATGCAGCAGATTACAAGCTCTCATGTTATTATTTACTGGTGGTTTCATAAGTTTGATGCAGCACTTTACAGAGGTGTTACCATGTGTGACCCACCTTATGAAAATGCACCGAAGACTGGCATTTTCGCGACCCGTTCACCGGTCAGACCCAATCCAATCGCAATGACAATCGCACGTGTGACAAACATAGACCAGGAGCAGAAACGAATCTATCTGAGTGGAATTGAAAGCTTTGACCGGACACCCTGCATCGGCATCAGTGAGTATCAGCCGGACAGGGATTGTCGGACAGACTGCAGAGTTCCGGAATGGCTCGAACACTGGCCGGACAGCCTTGATGATAAGGAACAGGATGTAAAAAAAGAAGTACATATTGAGGAAGGCTCTCTAGAGAAGCTTCTATATCATATGGATGATAGGCAGGAAGTCACAACAAGTATGGATGCAGACAAGTTAAGCAGGAAATCCGGAAGCAGGCAAAACAGCCAAGAAAGCCAAGATAGGGCGGTAGAAGCAGCTGACAGAGTCATCACAACTGCTGCACCCAAATACGACGGAATCGTCGTTCACGGTGCCAGAGAAAATAACCTCAAGGGCATCGATGTACGAATCCCGTATGGCAAGATCACAGCAGTTGTCGGTGTCAGCGGAAGCGGCAAATCAAGCCTTGTAAACGATACCATCTATGCCGAGTGCAACCGTCGAATGGAGTACCTGAATCATAATCACAACATGCCGAAGCCGAGAGTGGATGACATGACCGGCTGCATACCAACCGTCGTGATTACACAGGATGCCATCCGGGGAAATGCATTTTCCACAGTCGGAACCTATACAGATGCCTACGATTATCTGAGAGGCATTTACGCAGGAATTGCAGTACGCCACTGTCCGGACTGCGGTCAGGAAATCATACCGCTGTCCAGAGAACGTATCTATGCCCTGCTGCAGAGTCAGCCGCAGGTGACTGTCTGCGACCTCGAAAGAAACCCTCTGCCGGAGGAAGCCTCACTGAATCGCCAGATTGACAATGCACTCACGCTTGGAAAAGGTGCATTCTATGCAAAGATTGAGAATGAAGAATATATTCTGCTGCAGACCAGGCAGAAATGCTATCACTGCGGGAAGCTGATGTTCGAATTGACACCGGCAACCTTCAGCTACATGGATGCAGACAGCCGCTGTCCCGTCTGCAACGGAACCGGAACCGTAGTTCAGGTAGATGAACAACGAGTGATTGAGCATCCCGAGTGGTCTCTGCTCGATGGAGCATCCTCTTTCTATGGTAAGCTGCGTATCTTTCTTCAAAATCCGAATGCCAACTGGATGAAGGGGCAGGTCTTCGGACTGGCAGATCAGATGGGTGTTGACCTGGAACAGCCGTGGGAACAGCTGCCGGAGAACTTTCGGGAAGCACTGTTACATGGTGTGGATCTGGAAGTAACCTTCGAGTATACCAATAAGAAAAATGGCAGAAAGGGAGAAATTACGCGTCAGGTCGAGGGTATCTGTAACATCATTGAACGTCTCTATGAAGAAAATACCGCGACACAGATGCTTAGCAAATACATGACCAAGGTAACCTGTGAAGCCTGTCACGGAGAACGTCTGAACATGGAAGGACGCACTGCGACCATTCAGAAGATACGATACCCGGAGGCGGCAGAAATGACCTTTGATGAAGTGATTGAATTCTGTAATCAGCTGCAGACAGGCCTAAGTCCTTTTGAATATGAGAAAATCGAAACTGCCGTTCGTTCTCTGCAGGAAATTGCGCAGACAGCAATTCAGCTTGGAATCGGCTATTTGCAGATGAATCAGGACACAGGAACACTGTCCGGTGGAGAAGGACAGAGACTTAAGCTGCTTGGAGCCTTCAAGAATCATATTACAGGGATTCTGTATATCTTCGACGAGCCCTCCAAGGCACTGCATCCGAGTGACTATCAGAAGATTATGTATATGCTTCGTACACTCCAGGAAGAGGGCAATACCATCATCATGGTGGAGCATAATGAGGATATGATCCGGATTGCAGACAATATCGTTGAAATCGGACCGGGTGCCGGAGAAAAGGGCGGTACACTTGTAGGAGAGGGAACACTGGAAGCCATGCTGCAGCATCAGGGGACACAGATCTGTAGGTATATGGGAGAGAGTAATCTGATCATGGGAAAGGTGATCCAGGAGGATGATCAGCAGACTTCTCAAATTGAGAGTAGTTTAAAGGAGTCAGTTACAAAAGAAAAAATGACTCATTTGCAGAATCTCACTCACCACAACCTGAAAAACATCAGCATTGATTTTCCACAAAATGCTCTGACCTGTGTCTGCGGTATCAGCGGAAGTGGCAAATCCTCACTGATGAAGGGCGAGGTCTATGAGCTGGCAAAGCATGACCGTAGCTTTTCAGAGGTGGTTCTGGTCGATCAGCTGCCGATTGGCAAGACCTCTAAATCTATTGTAGCAACCTATATCGGAATCATGGATGAGATCAGAAGTGCCTTTGCCGGGACAAAGACAGCCATAGAGAATGGCTGGGATGAGAAGTATTTCAGCTTCAACGGCCAGTCCGGTCAGTGCGACACCTGTAAGGGCGAGGGCAGGATGAAACTCAAATATATGGAAGACACCTATATACAATGTCCCGACTGCAAGGGACGGCGGTACAAACGTGAAATTCTTGACGTCCGCTACCAGGAGAAGAATATTGATGAAGTACTGAAGCTGTCCATAGAGGATGCAGTCACATTTTTAGAAGAACTTGACGCAGTGATTCCGGTTCTGCACTCCCTCCGGCGAGTGGGCTTAGGCTACCTGAAGCTCGGACAGGGAACTGCAACACTTTCCGGTGGGGAAGCCTCCCGTCTCAAATTAGCCAAGGAAATGATGGTGAAAAAGAAGGGCAGAGTGCTGTATCTTCTCGATGAACCAACAACCGGACTGCACTTCTCAGACATTGATCATCTGCTGCTGCTCATGGATGAGCTGATTGCCGGAGGCAACACCATCATGGCAATCGAGCATAACAAACAGTTTCTGCAGCACGCAGACTGGCAGATTGAACTCGGACCCGGAGCCGGAAAAGCTGGCGGAATCGTTACTTATCAGGGTACACGAAGATAAAATTCTTGATTTAATCTGCATTCATGATAGAATAGTCAAATAATCTATCTAGAAAGAAGACCTACAAAATGCAGCCCACAAACGTCAAGGATAACAGCAAAGAAAATAACCGCAAAGTATTCGAAGATATGCCAATCCCCAAAGCACTGGCAACACTGGCGATACCGACCATCATCGGACAGCTGATTGTATTAATTTACAGTCTCGCTGACACGTTCTTCATCGGACGAACGAATAATCCGCTGATGGTAGCAGGAGTATCGCTGATTCTGCCGGTGTTTAATATTTCTGTGTCACTTGCAGGACTGGCCGGAGTGGGTGGAGGTTCTTTGATTTCCAGACTGCTTGGTGTCGGTGAAGATGTAGAGGCGAAAAAGGTAAGCGCCTTCAGCTTCTATCTGGCAATCCTGATTTCAGCAGTCTTTTCCGTATCTATGGCAATTTTCATGAATCCGGTACTTGGTCTGCTTGGAGGCAGTGGAGAGGCATTTCGCTATGCACGTCAGTATACGATTTGCGTCATCGTCCTCGGAGGCATCCCGACCGTACTGTCTATGACCATGGGTAATCTGCTCCGCAGCATCGGCTGTGCAAAACAGGCAGGATTTGGCGTATCCATGGGCGGAATCATCAATATCGGACTGGATCCGCTCTTCATGTTCGTTCTGCTTCCAAAGGGAATGGAGATCTACGGAGTCGGCATCGCAACCATGTGCTCCAATCTCATAGCATGTATCTATTTCTTTATTGTAATCTACCGGATGAAGGGACACTC
>CAYRJT010000057.1:0-5583 GCA_964424675.1 uncultured Lachnospiraceae bacterium | reverse complement strand
GTAGGGCTTCCGACAAGGGAATCCATCAAGTCTATCTTCACCGTGGGTATCCCGTCAGCCATGGCGACGCTGTTATTTGACCTTGATTATGTCGTCATTGATAAGCTGGCATCCGGCTACGGAGACATCGCACTTGCATCCATCGGAATTGTGCTGAAGGCAGAGCGTCTGCCCCTCAATATCGGAATCGGTCTATGTCAGGGAATGATGCCATTAGCTGCCTATAATTATGCTGCGGGAAACTTTCAAAGAATGAAAAAGACAGTCAGCGTCTCCAGACTGGTCGGACTGCTGATAGCCGTCATCAGTGTGATTTTATATGAAATCTTTGCAGGACAGATCCTGCATGTATTCATAGCCGACAGTGAGACCGTCAGGATCGGAACGAACTTCCTACGTATCCGCTGCCTTGCAACGCCATTTATGTTCATGTGCTTCCACATCGTATTTCTGTTTCAGGCACTGGGACAGGGACACAAATCACTGCTATTAGCCGTAATCCGCTGGGCAGTCTTCAACATCCCCCTGCTCTTCCTGCTCAATTACCTGCTCGGCATGTACGGCATCGTCTGGACTCAAATGACCGCCGACATCTTCACGGTATTGATATCCTTTTATGTTTACTATCGGTTTGAGAAGACGACGGTTTCCACCTAGATACAATGGTTCTGTTCCATTTCACATGGTTCACTTTATATAATTATTATTAACATTATATTTTAACGATATATTTACATTACTATTTAGCGATATAAATTAATATATTGTATTGATTATTTCTCTTATATTGCATATAATAAAGATATAGAAGGGAGGTTTGATTCATGGATTTAACAGCAGACGTTTTAACACGATTGGTTCCAATCACACAGTTTAATCGAGGCCAGGCATCCAAAATTTTTGATAGATTACATTCCGAGCCGGAATTAATTGTTCTGAAAAACAACCAACCCTCAGCAGTGATTCTTGCACCAAATGAGTATTCTAGGTTAGCAAGAATTGCAGAGAGTTATATGCTGCTTCTTGAAGCAACAAGGAGGCTTAATAACAATGAAGGAAAGCCTGGAATTTCCGAAGAGGACATCATGCAGCATTTTGGAATTACAGATGAAGATCTAAAAGAAGTGGAGGATCTTGAGATAGAATGATATGGAAACTAGAATACTTACCAGAAGCTCAAGCAGATTTAGATGCATTAGATAATTCTATTAGGCAACCTGTAATCAAAGGAATCAAAAAGGTTCAACAGAACCCTGTTTCAAAAGAAGAAGGTGGTTATGGTACACCTTTAGGTAATAAGGAAGATAACAATCTCACGGGACTATATAAAATCAAGTTTTTAAAATATGGTATTAGAGTTGTATATAAACTTGAACATCAGGAAGGTATTATGAAGATTATTATCATTTCTGCAAGAGCTGAAAACAGGGTATATGATGATGCCGGCAGCAGGCGTGATAAGTACGATTTATAGATTTGATGAGATAACCATAACACTTCTATTTGTTCTCGAATTTATTCCCACTGACTATCAGAATATCATATTACCCAATGACCACAGGTGAAGATTAGTAAAGCAATAAAGGTGTTGACAAATCAAAATAAAGGGTTTATGATCCATTTATCGACCGGCGGTCGAGAGATACAAATCAATGAGGAGAAGTTCATGAAAGCAATCAAAGAAGGCGAGGTCAGAAAGCAGGAAATCCTGCTGGCTGCCAGGAATTTATTTGTGAATAAGGGTTATGAGCAGACCTCGATCAATGATATTCTGCATGTAGTGGATATCGCGAAGGGAACCTTCTATTATTACTTCGCATCGAAGGAAGAGGTACTCGAGACGATTATCCTCGACATTGTGGAGGAAGGGGCGAGACGGGCAGAGCTGATACTGCGGGATAAGAGTATTCCGCTTGTGAACCGGATCATGATGGCGATTATGGCACAGACACCGGATTTTGAAGGATCAGATGAAATCAGGGAGGAGCTGCATAAGGTTGAAAATGCAAAATTACAGCAGTTGTACCTGAAGGCAATGCTGCAGCGCATGACCCCGGTTATGGAGACACCGCTTGCAGAGGGGATGGATCAGGGAGTATTTCGTACGGATTATCCGACAGAATGTGTGGAACAGATCCTACTGTTAGGACATATGATGTTCGACTGCGATACATTTCAATGGAAGCAGGAGGAATATCCACGTAAGGTACAGGCATTCCTTGCTAATAGTGAGAAGATGCTCGGAACGAAAGAGGGAGAACTGCAAAGCCTGATACAGATGTTTGGAGAGAAACAGTAAGGCAGATTGTGAGTACAATAGAAAAGAAAACAGTCTGCCATATATTTTACATCGATACCGACCGACGGTCGACATAAACATCTTAGAATTAAAATCATAGAAACGGAGAATTAAAATCATGAAACAAACACAGAAGAAATCAATGAAAATGTTTATCATTCTCATCATCGGACAATTCATCTCAAGCATCGGAAGTGGACTGACGGACTTCGGTCTCGCCATCTATGTACTGAATCTGACACATTCTGTATCAGCCACGGCAGCCATCAGTATCTGCGCATTTTTGCCGTCAATCCTGCTGACACCGCTCGGAGGGATCCTGGCTGACCGGTACGACCGCAGACTGTTAATGATGATTGGAGAAGCCTTTTCAGGTATGGGTCTGGTAGTCTGTCTGGTATCCATTATGAGTGGTTCTCCTTCCATGCTGGTGATTTGTATCGGAGTGGCGGTCAGTTCAGTCTTTACTGCATTAATGGAGCCTGCATTTAAGGCGACGGTTACGGATATGATTTCCGAAGAGGACTTTGCGAAGGCAGGCGGTTTGGTACAGATTGCAAATAATGCAAAGCTTCTGATCTCTCCTGCATTTGCAGGCTATCTGCTGCTGTTTACGTCTGTCAGCACACTAATCATCATAGATATACTGACCTTCTTCACAACCGTTCTGACCATTGCGTTTGTGAGAAACAGCATTCAGTCAGTTCAGGAAAAGAAAGCTGTCGAAGAAAAGACAGGCATGCTGACAGAGTTAAAAGAGGGAATGGACGCTCTCAAGGGCACAAAGGGTATCTGGACGTTAGTCTGGATTATGACACTGGCTGTGTTTTGTCTCGGATTTGTCCAGATTTTAAGTAAGCCTCTGATCTTAGCCTATGCAACGGAATCAGAGCTTGGTACATTAACGACAGTCGTGGCAGTCGGAATGCTGGTCGGCAGTGTTCTGATCAGTTGTATGAAGCATATCAAGGCATATCACCGTCTGCTTGCCATAGGACTTGTGGGCTGCGGTATGTTTATGGCACTGATGGGCGTTCGCGAGGACATTGTCATGACGACCGGCTTTGGCTTTATGATGTTCGTCTGCATGCCTGTCGTACAGATCAGTGCTGAGGTCATGGTACGACGCAATCTGAGAAATGAAGTGCAGGGACGTGCATTTGGAGTCATCGGTTTTGTCTCACAGATGGGTTATATTGTGGCATATCTGTGTTCCGGTGTTCTCTCAGATTATGTATTTGAACCGTTTATGTGCGGTGACTCCGCAGCAGCTAAGAGAGTCGGTGAAATGATCGAAAGCGGAGCAGGACGCGGAATTGCCATGCTTGTCATCTTAGCAGGTCTGCTGTTAGTACTGGTAGGATTAATGGCACTTAATTCAGAAACATTAAAGACACTAGGGATGATAACAAGTAAAACATCTGAACAGGAGGATGATGCAAATGAAATTATTATGGAATCTGGTCTGTAATGACATCCGGAAAAATCGAATCATGTCTGCCGTATTAACTCTGTTCCTGCTGCTGTCAGCAATCCTGATGGCAGGCGGACTGCGGGTGACGGGAATCATGCTGTCTGCAACAGGCGGGCTCAATCAGCTTGCTGCCCCACCTGATTTCCTGCAGATGCATAAGGGAGAGTATGATGCTGAGGCTGTTCAGGAATTTGCAGCTGCTCATTCTTATATTCAGGATAGTCTCGTCGTTTCCATGCTGAACATTGATAATGCGAAGCTTTTGTATCAGGGAGAGACATTGGAAGGCTGCCTGATGGATAACGGATTTATCGTGCAGAACAAAGGATTTGATTATCTGCTGGATACGGATAATCAGGTTGCCATGATTCAGGACGGTGAAATCGGAGTTCCGGTGTGTTATCATGAGGAGCTTGGAATCAATGTCGGAGATACACTTACAATCAGAGACGGGGCTTACGAGAAGAATCTGACAGTCGTGACACTAATCAGAGATGCGCAGATGAACGCGGCTCTGACTTCCTCCAAACGATTTCTCGTCAGCGAAGCAGAACTTCGCGAGCTGAGTGAGCATACCGGCGAGTGGGAGTATTCCTTTGAATATCTGCTAAAACCCGGCACAGATGTCACAACACTGGAAAGAGATTATCTGGATGAACAGATGCCGAGCAACGGCGTTGCAATTACAGGCGGACTGTTGGATTTGCTCAACTCTCTGTCCTACGGATTAATTGCATTCTTATTGTTGGCCATCAGTCTGATTCTGATTTTAATTGCGTTGCTTTGCCTGTCTTATATTATCCGGGCGACGCTTGCTGAGGAGCACAGGACAATTGGCACGATGAAAGCGATTGGTCTCTCTATGAAAGCCATTCAGAGACTGTATCTAATGAAATATATGACCTTTGCAATTATTTCAGGTCTGGTAGGCTATTTCATAGCGATTCCCTTTGGAAATGCCTGCTCAGGATCAGTATTATTATACTGCGGAGAAGGAGTATCCGGCTGGATGCAGTGGGTCTATCCGATACTCGGAGTACTCCTGTTAGAGGGATTAGTTATTTTACGCTGCAGACGTATGATTCGGAAGAATCTGAAAAGCACGGTTGTAGAACTGTTACGGGACGAAGAGCATATCAAGAAGGAAGGCAGATATCATCTGCCAAAGCACAAGTGGGCGAATCAGAATCTGACCATTGCCCTTGGTGAACTGTCCTGCAAATGGAAGGAATATATCGTACTCTTCTTAGTCTTCCTGCTTGCAGCTCTTATGATTCTGATACCGATTAATATGCAGATTACAGTCAGTGACCCGTCCTTTATCACATACATGGGAATCGGCAAGTGTGATATACGGATTGACATTCAAAAGGGAGCAGATCTGGAGGCACAGAAGGATGCGTTGTCAGATTATCTTAGGAAGGACACCAGAATTAAGCAATATACAATGTATCAGAACGGATTTGTTCAGATAGAGAATACAGAGGGTGAATGGGAGTATTTGCGTATCTCGAGTGGTGATGAGACAGTATTTCCACTGAATTATCTGGAGGGAAGAATACCGAAGAAACCTGACAGCAGTGTCAGGGAGATGGCGCTATCGTATATGGAGGCTTCCAACCTGCATCTGAAGACAGGAGACACAGTCAGGATTAGGCAGGGAAATACCATAGAGGAGTATACAGTCTCCGGTATCTATCAGGACATCACATACAGCGGCAAGACAGGAAAGGCACCGGTTCATTTCTCCAAGGAGACAACAGAGGGTTATGTGTTCTATCTGCAGGTTCAGGATGGGGTATCCATTATT
>CAYRJT010000056.1:0-10914 GCA_964424675.1 uncultured Lachnospiraceae bacterium | reverse complement strand
CAGGCATGAGAAGTATGAAAAAGACATTACCGGCAGTTGCACTACGTGGTCTGACCATCATGCCGGGTATGATCGTACATTTTGATATTGACAGGGACAAATCGATCCATGCAGTAGAGAGAGCCATGGTGAAGGATCAGATCCTGTTTCTTGTGAAGCAGAGGCAGGCAGAGATAGTGGAGCCTGTGTTGGATGATCTGCATCCGGTCGGCACGATTGCCCAGATCAAACAGGTGTTAAAGCTGCCCAATCATATTGTACGCGTTCTGGTTGAGGCACAGATGAGAGCAGAGCTGCTCTCTGTGGAGGATGATGATACATGTCTGGTCACTTCGGTGAGAACCTACGGAAAGCCAAAGACAGAGCTTGATGAAACTGAAAAGATGGCAATGATCAGCACGTTGAAGGATCTGATGGCGCAGTATCTGAAGTTTAATCCGCGCATTGGCAAGACAATTGAACGCCAGTTTGAGGAAACCAAAGAGATTGGAACGCTGGCAGACTTTATTTCCATCAATCTGCCGATGGATGCAGATACCCGGCAGACGCTGCTGGAGGCAGTAGACGAGAAGGAGCGGTTCAATGAGCTGATTACAGTCCTGATGAATGATCTGGAGATCATGAATATCAGAAAGGGCATTCAGGATCAGGTCAAAGAACGTGTCGAGAAGAATCAAAAGGAGTATGTGCTGCGGGAACAGCTGCAGTATATCAGGTCAGAACTGGGTGAAGACAATGCACTGTCGGATGCAGACCGGTATGAGGAGCTGCTGAAGAAGCTGCGTGCTCCGGCAGAGGTAAAAGAGAAGCTGGAAAAGGAAATCTCAAGATTCAGACAGATCTCTACAAATTCATCAGAAAGCGCTGTGTCACGCGGATATATCGAGACACTGTTAGATATGCCGTGGAGCAAGGTGTCCAAGGACAATAAGGATATCCGCAATGCCGAAAAGATACTGGATGAGGATCATTATGGCCTGGAAAAGGTCAAGGAGAGAATGCTGGAGTTTCTGGCAGTTCGTAATCTGACAAAGAAGGGCAACAGCCCGATCATCTGTCTGGTAGGACCTCCTGGTACAGGTAAGACATCAATAGCCAAGTCGGTAGCAAGAGCACTGGGCAAGAAGTATGTGCGTATCTCACTGGGCGGCGTACGTGATGAGGCAGAGATCCGGGGTCACAGAAAGACCTATGTCGGAGCTATGCCCGGACGTATTGCGACCGGACTCAGGCATGCAGGAGTCAAGAATCCCTTGATCCTGTTAGATGAGATTGATAAAATGAGCAAGGATTATAAGGGTGATACAGCATCTGCTCTGCTGGAGGTACTGGATTCCGAACAAAATGAGAAATTCCGTGATCATTATATAGAGGTTCCGATCGATCTGTCTGAGGTTCTGTTTATTGCAACGGCTAATGCGGTCTCTGATATTCCAAGACCACTTTTAGACAGAATGGAGCTGATCGAGGTCACTAGCTACACGGAAAATGAAAAGGTACATATTGCAAGGGAACATCTGCTGAAAAAGCAGATGGAACGGCACGGAATTAAGCCGGGACAGCTTGTGATACAGGATAAAGCACTGGAGCATATTGTAAGAGGCTATACAAGAGAAGCCGGTGTCAGACAGCTGGAACGTAAGCTTGGCGAGATCTGTCGTAAGACTGCAAGAGAAATCTGGCAGAACCACAAAAAACAGGTACGAGTCACAGAGAGCAACCTGGAAAAATTTCTCGGTAAGGAAAGATACCAGTATGACATGGCGAATGAAACGGATGAGATTGGCATCGTCAGAGGACTGGCATGGACCAGTGTAGGCGGGGATACCCTGCAGATCGAGGTCAATATCATGCCGGGCAAGGGAGAACTGCTGCTGACGGGACAGCTTGGTGATGTGATGAAGGAGTCTGCCCAGACCGGTATCAGTTATATCCGTTCAATCAGTCCGCAGTATAAAATTGCAGGCGATTATTTTAAGAAACACGATTTTCACATTCATATCCCACAGGGCTCTGTTCCGAAGGATGGGCCCAGTGCCGGTATTACGATGGCGACAGCACTTTTTTCAGCCATCACCGAAAAGCCGGTTAAAGCAAGTGTGGCTATGACAGGCGAGATTACATTAAGAGGCCGTGTACTGCCGATTGGCGGTTTAAAGGAGAAGATACTGGCGGCAAAAAATGCCGGAATTAAAACAGTACTTGTACCAAAGAAGAATGAGCGTGATATTGAAGAAATCTCAAATGAAATCAAGCAGGGACTGAACATTGTCTATGTGGAAACAATGAATGACGTGATAAAGGAAGCATTATGAAGATCAGAAATGTAAATCTGGAAACGGTGTGTGGCATCACCAGTACGTTTCCTGAAAATGAATATCCGGAGATCGCCTTTGCCGGCAAAAGTAATGTGGGGAAGTCCTCACTGATCAATGCTTTGATGAACCGAAAGGCGCTTGCCAGGACTTCGGCGCAGCCGGGAAAGACCCAGACGGTTAATTTCTACAGGATCGATGCGATCGCTGACCAGCCGTCAGAATCAGGAGAAACAAAAAAGTACGATCTGTATTTTGTTGATCTTCCTGGGTACGGGTATGCCAAGGCTTCGGCCACCAGTGTGGATCAGTGGGGTAAAATGATTGAAAAATATCTGCATACTTCAAAACAGTTGAAGGCAGTATTTTTGCTGATAGACATCAGGCATGATCCGTCTGCGAATGACTGCAGCATGTATGAATGGATCCTGCATAATGGATACAGTCCGATCATTATAGCCACAAAGGCTGATAAGATCAATCGAAGCCAGTTGTCAAAACAGATCAAGGTCATCAGAACGAAACTGGCAGTGGAGAGCGGTACGATCATCATTCCGTTTTCGGCTGTTTCAAAACAAGGGAGAGATGAAATCTATGAAACCATCGACAAAGTACTGGAAGATCGCACTTAATATTATCACTATGATTTTGGCTGTTCTTTTCTGCTTTTTCCTGCTTCCAAAGATCATTGTGTTTTTTATGCCTTTTGTGATTGGCGGTATCATTGCATTGATTGCCAATCCAATGGTTAAATTTCTGGAAAAAAGGATCAAGATTGTCAGACGGGCGGGTTCAGCCGTTGTCATTGTACTGACCATTGCACTCGTTGTACTTTTGGGCTATGTCGTGATTTCCATGCTGATAGAACAGATCGTAGGATTTGCAGGGAATCTGCCAGACTTGTGGCAGAATGTATCTGACACAATGACTGAACTTTCAAAGAGCTACGACCTGTTAATTGCTAGAATGCCTGAAGCAATCAGGGACTGGCTGACAGGTATGTTTTCTGGATTCAATGACAATACTACATCATTGATACAGGGGCTAGGTACACCGATGGCAGAAGCAGCAACTGGGTTTGCAAAAAATCTTCCACTGGTAGTACTGGGGATTATCATGGCAGTTCTGTCTGCATACTTTTTTGTTGCGGAAAAGGAGTATATGCTTCAGATCATCAGAAAAATGGTACCGGATTCTTTGATCAGCCGTTGGGATCTTGTCTATGGTGCTATGAGAGATGCCGTTGGCGGGTATTTCAGGGCACAGTTCAAGATCATGGGTGTTGTATTTATCATTTTACTCGTAGGCATGACAATACTGGGAGTAGACTATGCAATATTGTTAGCTTTGCTGATTGCTTTTTTGGATTTTCTTCCGTTTTTCGGAACAGGGGCCGTGATGTGGCCCTGGGCGCTTTATCAGCTGCTTGAGAGAAACTACAGAATGGCGCTGGGACTGATGATCATATGGGGAGTCAGCCAGCTGATCAGACAGCTGATCCAGCCCAAGCTGGTGGGGGATTCTATAGGACTGGAGCCGATTCCGACTTTATTTTTGCTATATATTGGATTTCAGTTTGGAGGAGCATTTGGTCTGATCGTAGCGGTACCAATCGGTATGATCATTCTGAGTCTGTATCGTGCAGGTATGTTCAGTAATTTTGTGAAGAGTGTCAGGATACTGGTGCATGATGCCAGCGCATTCAGAAGAATCAGCGATGAAGAGACACGCGCAGAGCTGGGTGAGCATGAGGAAACAAAGTAAGGAAATGACGGGGTGGTAATCTATGGTTACATTATTAGCAAAATGGTTCATACCGGACAGAGAGAATATCAAGAGTCCCGGAGTACGTCAGGCATATGGCATGCTGTGTGGAGCTGTCGGTATTGGATTTAATATCATTTTATTTATCATTAAATTTTTTGCAGGTATGATCAGCGGATCCATTGCCATCACAGCTGATGCATTTAACAACCTGTCGGATGCGGGATCCTCTATTGTGACGCTGGTGGGGTTTAAAATGGCCGGTCAGGAGGCTGACAGCGATCATCCCTTCGGACATGGCAGGATCGAATATATCACTGGATTTATTGTGTCAGTGGTCATCGTGGTGATGGGACTTGAGCTTGGAAAGTCCTCAGTTGAGAAGATCATACACCCGGAGGATATCGTATTTCAGCCGATTATGGTTGCGATACTGGTGATATCTGTTCTGGTGAAGATCTATATGAATTATTATAATCGTAAGATAGCAGATCAGCTGAACTCTGCCAGCATCCGTGCAACAGCTACAGACTCATTGAGCGACAGCATTGCGACTACATTTGTATTGGTGGGCATTCTGATTTCTGTAACGACTGGACTGCAGCTGGATGGTTATTTTGGTCTGCTCGTAGCTTTGTTTATACTAAAGGCAGGTATCGGTGCAGCGATTGATACCTTGAATCCATTGCTGGGACAGCCGCCGGAAAAAGAGTATGTCGAGAGTATTGAAGAGTATGTCATGTCTCATCCGGATATTGTAGGTGTACATGATCTCGTGGTGCATGATTATGGTCCAGGACGCAGGATGATTTCTTTACATACAGAGGTACCGGCATCAGGCGATATACTGGAGCTGCATGATACCATCGACAATATTGAGCGTGAACTGCGGGAAAAGATGGGCTGTGAAGCGGTGATCCATATGGATCCGGTCGAGATGGATAATGAACAGGTACTGGAAATGAAGCAAAAAGTAGCGACACTGATGAAGAAAATCGGAGAAGATGTATCCATTCATGATTTTAGAATGGTGAGCGGACCGACCCATACCAATCTGATCTTTGACATTGTTGTTCCTTTTGCGGATAAGAAATCGGAGTCAGAGGTAAAGGAAGAGGTAGACCGTCTGGTCTCTACATTGGGGAAGCAGTACTTTGCAGTTGTGGATGTAGATAAGGCTTACGTAGTATAAAATAGATGTCGGGAAGGTTGATATGAAAATAGCATATCTGGGATATGATATTTTAATTGAATGTCTGAAGATGATTTGGAAACAGGGTCATGAGATCATGAGGATTTACACCATTCCGTCAGGAGATGACTATGATCTGAATGACCAGATACTTGCATTTGGAGCGAGCTGCTCTGTGCCTGTGGTGACAGAACGAATTTGTGATGAGGATCTGGACTATTTACTGTCGAATGGGTGCGAGCTGCTGATCTGCGCTGGATATCCATACAGGATTCCAATCCGGGCGCAGCTACGTGCCATTAATATTCATCCGGAGCTTCTGCCACGTGGAAGAGGAATCTGGCCGATGCCAGTCACGATACTGCGTCAGTTCGAGAGAGGCGGCGTGACCATTCACAAGCTGTCAGAGGAGTTTGATGCCGGAGATATTCTGCTACAGACATCATATAAAATAGAAGAAAGAGAAACACTGATCACACTGACTGATAAAATACAGAAAACATCAGTCTGTATGCTGCAGGACTGTCTCAATCATTTTGAGAGGCTCTATGAGAATGCAGTGCCTCAAGAGCCGGAAAGAGCAACGTGCTGGCCGGATCCTTCCAGACAGGAACGTATCATCACGCTGCAGATGAATGCTGAGGAGACAGACCGGAGACTGCGGGCTTTTGCAGGCTATGGGTGTATACTGCAGACTGAGACGGGATCAGACCTGATGGATTTGATACAGTATCGTGAGATCCGGATATCAGATATGGAAGAGATCAACCGTATCAGAGAACGGTATCACAATACATTTTCAGCCTATACTTTTCCATGTATTTATTGTTGGAAGGAGCTTCAGAATCTGCGTATTTATATAGAGGAGGACTGGTTTACGGTCAAATGTGACGGTGACGAATATTATTATCCGTGCGGCAATCCGGATAAGACAGAGATTTTTTTAAAGGTCATGGAATATACACAGAGTTCTTTTCGCTTAGGCTATATTTCAAAAGAAGAGGCGGTAAAGCTCGAGGAGAGACATCCTGAGCTGCATTACGCAGCAGACAGGGATAATTTTGATTATATTGTACCGATGAAGCAGTTTGCGGAGCTTGAGGGCAAGCATTACCGCACGATCCGCAAGGAAATCCATCAGTTTGAGAGAAGCGGAGTCCTGGAGACTGAAGAGATCAATGCGGGAAATATACAGGTTGTAGAGCAGATTGCTGTAGAATGGAGCAAAGAGGCTTCGGGAAATAGTGATTATGCAGATACAATCGCTGAGGAAAGTGCTGTAAAGCATTATGCAAGACTGAACATGATGGGAATTCTGACAAAGAAGGATGGAAAATATTTTGGATTCGTCATGGGAACGGGGATCAACAAGCAGACGGTCGATGTACACTTTGCAAAATGTATTGATACAAGTTCAGGGGCAGACTTTTACTGTAAGCAGATGTTCTGCAGGCGGTTTATGGATCAATATGAGTATATGAATATGGAAGAAGATATGGGTAAAGAGGGAATCCGGATGAGAAAGCTGTTATTTCGACCATCGTTCCTGACAGAAGTATATATTGCTGAATATCATAAACAGGATGGAGTGCAGCATGGATAAAGGCATCGAGTATCATGTAGAAAATCAGATCTTTTTAAGAAAGTCGTTTTTTCGTTTTTTTGTTCCATCAGTATTATCTTCTCTGGCACTGGCTGTAGGCGGACTGGCAGATTGTCTGTTTGTGGGTTCCCAGATCGGTACAGATGGTCTGATCGTGACAGGCTTCGGAGCTCCGGTGTATGCTTTGTATAGTCTGATCAGCATTGGTATCGCGACAGGTGCTTCCATTCACTATTCAAAGGCATTGAGTGAGGGTGATGAGCAGAAAGGAAGAGAAATCTTTCAGAATACACTGTTGTTTGTTTTCCTGATCATCTTGACTCTGTCTATTCTTGGAATTGCATTTAGACCGACCGTCCTGCATATACTTGGCGTTGGAGAGACAAGTCCCATTTATCCGTTGATGTATCAATACATTTCGGTACAGCTTGGTACAGCACCTATTATTTTTATGCAGGCACCTTTTTACTATTTTGTGCACTGTGATAATAATCCAAAGCTTGCGGCAATTGCTCTGGTCAGTGCCAATGTAACGGATATCGTGATGAATTATATCCTGATTGTGATTTTGAAGGTGGGAATCCTTGGATCCATTTATTCTACGATCTGCGCGGCAGTCATTACAATATCCCTCTGTATGGTTCATTTGCTTTCCAAGAGGACAGTACTGGGCTTCGGCCGGTTCAGAATCTGTTTCCGGCATATTTTAGATGGTATTAAAACAGGATATGCAACCAATGCACAGTATGCTTATCAGTTTATTGTGATCCTGACATTTAACCAGCTGCTGATGAGTGCATGGGGAGAAGGCGGGGTCGCCTGTCTGGATATCGCAACAAATATCGGAGCAGTTGTGATCGCTGTGATCGAGGGCGTGGGGCTGACACTGCAGCCGATGATTGCTACTTTTTATGGTGAGAAGAATAAGAGAAATATCAGAAATACACTGCGCTACACCTACATCTATGGAGGGACGGTCTGTATACTTTTACTGACACTGATTGCTTACTTTGCACCATGGTACTGCCCTGTCTTTGGACTGACTGAGGGAGCTGTTCTGGAGGGCGGGATATGGGCAATTCGTGTCTTCATGTTGAGTATTCCTGTAAAATTTATTGTTTCGGTATTTTCTTACTATTATCAGACAGTTGAGAGAGAACGTTTGTCTTATTTACTGATCTTGATTTCAGAAGCATGTGGCAGAATCTTATTTGGGGTATTACTGATCCGCCTTGGATTTCACGACTTCTGGTGGTGCTATTTATGCAGCGAGTCATTGACGCTGCTGATATTGATGTGTTATTGTATATCTAAGAAATCGTTTCTGTTATTGCATTTTAAAGAGGCTGTATTTACGGCCTTTTTATCAAGCAAAAGTGAGGAACTGTCGCAGATCACAGAACAGATCCAGAATTTTTGCGAAGAACAGGGCGCATCAATCAAACAGTCTTATTTTGTGACCATGGTAGTGGATGAGGTCAGCAATGCGATTTTTATGCGGCAGACCCGTCAGACGATTTATATCCAGCTGACAGTTGTCAAGGAGGATGAGGACAATTTTGTTCTGCATATCCGGGATAACAATCAGAATGATTACAATCCGTTTGATACAGACACATCAGATCTCGATCATGAAGCCGAAAATGAGAATGCCATTGGCATGAAGCTCGTGGAAAGCAAAGCAAAGGAATTTTTCTATAGACAATACAGTGGATTTAATACACTTGTAATCAAGATATAGGGAGAAGATACAAATGAAGTTTTCATTGAGAACAAAAACGACATTGGGAATTGTGCTGTTTGCGTTAGTGTTAAGTACGGTCGCAATCATATTCAGCTACCTGACCTATATGCGGACCATGAATGAACATTATTATGAGATGGGTTCCAATATCGTAGAGGCGGTTGCCAGCCAGTTTGAACCAGAAGAACTGGATGCGCTGTATATTGATGGGATCAGTGATGAGCAGGCCAAGGAGCTCATGAGCACACCGGAATATATGGCAAAACAGGACTTTATTAGAGATATGGGTGTCGCAAATGATGTTAAGTATCTGTATATTGTAAGACCATTAGAGCAGGGCGCCTACTATATGTTTGATGCAGATCCTGACCCTGCGACAGCGTGCTCGCTGGGATATTTTGAACAGTATTATGAGGGGAATTTTGTTGATCATAAAGAGGATTTTCTTGCAGGTAAGCATGTAGAACCTATCATATCAAATCAAACATTCGGATGGCTGTTGTCTGCCTTCTATCCTGTTACGCTGGATGGAAAAATGGTAGCTTATGTATGCACAGATATTTCCATGAATGAGGTCATGACTGACAGAGCGCAGTTTTTAAAAATGATTGTTGTCATTTTGGCATCGATTACAGTGGTATTTATGCTGCTGTATCTATGGCTGGTCAATGGCATGATTGTACGGCCGATCAATCAGTTGTCAGTAGAGACGGCGAGGTTTGTTGCTGCTAAAAATGAATCGGAGGACATCGGGGTGGAAATCAGGCAGCTCGAAATCCATACCGGTGATGAAATAGAGAATCTGGCAGAGGCCATCAAGACGATGGAGCAGGATATTGACCGTTACATAGAGAATCTGACACAGGTGACTGCAGAGAAGGAAAGAATCGGAGCAGAGTTAAATGTAGCAACACAGATTCAGGCATCTATGCTGCCGTCTATCTTCCCGCCGTTCCCGGCACGGGATGAATTTGATCTGTATGCAACCATGAATCCGGCCAAGGAGGTCGGTGGTGATTTTTATGATTTCTTTATGACAGACGAGGATCATCTGGTCATCGTAATAGCGGATGTATCCGGTAAGGGAGTTCCGGCTGCACTCTTTATGGTCATTGCGAAGACACTGATCAAGAATCAGATGCAGGTGGAAAAGGATCCGCAGGAAGTATTTAATAAGGTTAATCTGCAGTTATGCGAGAACAACGAGGCGGGCATGTTTGTAACTGCATGGATGGGCGTACTGGAAATATCGACTGGCAGCTTTACCTATGTGAATGCAGGCCATAATCCGCCACTGCTGAAGCGCGCAGATGGTGAGTTTGAGTATTTGAATATGAAACCAGGGTTTGTACTGGCAGGCTTTGACGGGATACAGTATAAACAGGCAGAGCTGCGGCTGGATACCGGAGACGTACTGTATCTGTATACAGATGGTGTGGTGGAAGCAACGGATACTCACAGCGAACTGTATGGTGACAGCAGACTTCAGACAGTACTGAATCAGAATCGGGATAAGAGTGCTACAGAGCTGTTAAAAGCAGTGAAAAAAGATGTGGATTTGTTTGTCGGAGAGGCAGTACAGTTTGATGATATAACGATGCTCGGACTGAGAATGGTACGGAAAGACCAATAGATTTTAGGGATTAAAAAAGTTTTTTTGATTGACACACAAGAAATAAATGTTATACTTTTTATATTAAAGCAAAGGGGCAATGAAATGTCCCTTTTTTGCTTAATAAAAGAAATTGCTTACATAATGAAAGAGGAGGACACAGTTATGAAAAAGATTTTAAGTCTGTTATTAACAGGCGCAATGGTTCTGTCACTGACAGCATGCGTAACAAAAGCAGAAGGTCCTGCAGCAGATGCAGCAGCTCCCGCAGCGGAAGAGACAGCAGAGGAGGCAGCTCCTGCAGAGGAGACAGCAGCAGAGGAGGCAGCTCCCGCAGCAGCACCGTCAGATTTTAAGGTTGGTGTGATTTTAGTAGGTGATGAGAATGAGGGCTATACATATGCTCATATCGAGGGCATCAAATCAGCAATGAAGACACTTGGTCTGACAGATGATCAGGTAATCTGGAAATACTCTATCGCAGAGGATGCAACATGCTATGACTCAGCAATGGATTTGGTTGATTCAGGATGTACGGTTATTTTTTCAAACAGCTACGGTCATCAGACTTATATGCAGCAGGCAGCAGCAGAAGTACCTGATGTGACATTTGTATCTATGACAGGTGACAGCGCTTCCATCAGCGGACTTTCTAATTTCTGCAATGCATTTACAAATGTATAT
>CAYRJT010000055.1:0-11038 GCA_964424675.1 uncultured Lachnospiraceae bacterium | reverse complement strand
GATAAGATTGATGTTATCTCCAATACAATCAGCACAGCCTTTTCGGCATATGATGCAGATCGAAGAAAGCAGCTGCGTGATGAAGCGGGTCTGGAGGAATCAGACTTTGTAATCGGATTTGCGGGACGAATCTCAGAAGAGAAGGACTGGCCGTTTGTAAAAGAACTGGTAGAGTCCTTTTGCGAGAGAGACATTCGCTTTAAGATTGCGCTGGTCATTTCCGTATATGAGGAACAGGATCTTGCGATTGTGGCCGATCTGAAGAATTCCATTTCCTCTATGATCGGTGAGGAAAATCTGATTTATATGCAGGATCTGTCGCAGGCTGAGATAGCAGATTACTACTATCTCGTTGATGTTTTTGTCATGAGCTCCATGTTTGAATCCTTTGGAAAGGCGGCGGTAGAGGCAATGAGCAGAAGATGTGCCGTTGTGTCTACAAGCGTTGGCGGACTGACCGAGGTGGTTCATCAGAAGGATAACCTGTATACGAAAGAGAAGTATTATCAATGTGCGGATAGAATAGAAAAACTATATCATGATAAAGCAGAACTGGAATTTGATAAAGACTACTTTTATCAGAGATATCAGGATCATTATACGCGGGATATCTGTCTGCAGAAGCATGTGAGATTGTACAAAGAGGTATTGTTATAGTATAATTACGCCTAAGATACAGAACAATCGAATTTAGAAAAAGGGGAATATGGATCAATGGAGAGAATACAGGCGAACCGGCTGGACCGGGGATTTTTTAAATATCAGAATGAGTTTGAAGAGAAGGCACTGAATGTACTTCGTTCAGGATGGTATGTACTGGGAAATGAAGTCAAGATGTTTGAAGAAGAGTATGCTGCTTATGTAGGTGCAAAGTATTGTGTCGGCGTCGGCAATGGTCTGGATGCACTCTGGATGGCGTTTCGTGTACTGGGAATTGGCAAGGGCGATGAGGTTCTGGTACAGGGCAATACGTATATCGCAAGTGTTATGGGAATCACGATGAATGGTGCTACACCAATATTTATAGAACCGAATCAGTATTTTAATATTGATACGACAAAGCTGGAAGAAAAGATTACAGAAAAGACAAAGGCGATTCTTGTCGTGCATCTGTATGGACAGGCCTCAAAGATGGATGATATCGCTGCCCTGTGTAAAAAACACAATCTGCGTCTGGTAGAGGACTGTGCACAGTCTCATGGAGCAGCCTATCAGGATCAGGTAACAGGAACATTCGGGGACATCGGATGCTTTTCCTTTTATCCATCAAAGAATATAGGGGCATTTGGGGATGGCGGTGCCATAGTGACGAACGATGAACAGATTGCTGCAGACATGAGAGTGCTTCGCAACTACGGAAGCGAGAAACGCTATTACAATAAGATCATAGGAACGAACTCCAGACTGGATGAGATTCAGGCAGGTCTGCTGAGAATCAGACTGGCGCATGCAGATGAACTGATGCAGGAGAAGCAGACGATCGCTGCAAGATATCTTGAAGAAATACATAATCCGCTGATTGGTCTGCCACAGCTCCAAAAAGGTGCAACGCATATCTATCATCAATTTGTGATCAGATGTGAGAGAAGAGATGAACTACAGCAGTATCTGGATCAGAAGGGTATTGGAACGATCATTCACTACCCGATTCCGCCTCATATGGCAGAGGGATATCAATATCTTGGTCATCACGAAGGAGATTTTCCGATCACGGAATGCTTCGCAAAAGAGGTTTTATCCATTCCGATGTATAATGGCATGACGAATGAAGAGCAGACTAGAGTGATAGAGGCATTAAACGCATTTGAACAGAAACAGGAGGATATTTCATGAGTAAGTTATCCATCATCATACCAGTCTATTATAACTCCGACACTTTGATGCTGTTATATGAAGATATGAGGGATAAAATCCTTCACAGACTTGATGCATATGAGCTTGTATTTGTGGATGATGGCTCAGGAGATAACTCCTGGGAGATTATGAATCAGATCCGTGATATGGATGAACATGTGAAGTGTATTAAGTTATCCAGGAACTTTGGAGAGCATTCGGCGATTCTTGCCGGACTATCGAACTGTACAGGTGATTGTGCAGTGACAAAGCAGGCAGATCTGCAGGAGGACTCCGAGCTGATCATCGATATGTATGAGAGCTGGAAACGGGGAAATAAGGTGGTTCTCGCAGTCAGGGCTGAACGTGATGATTCTGCAGTGAAGAAGTTTTTTGCGAACCTGTATTACGCAATTGTCCGCAGATGCATTGAGAAGACAATGCCGGTCGGCGGATTTGACTGCTATCTGCTAGACAGACAGGTCATAGAAGTATTGCAGATGCTGGATGAGAAAAACTCTGCACTGACACTGCAGGTATTGTGGGTAGGATTCCAGTCAGAAAAGATTTATTTTCATAGAAAAGACCGTGAAATTGGTGAATCCAGATGGACGTTTTCTAAGAAATTCAAGTTGGTATTAGATTCGATGATGAGCTTTTCCTACTTTCCGATTCGCTTTATGTCGGGGATCGGTGTTATTTTTGCAATCATAGCATTTTTGTGGATTGTCGGTGTGGTACTGGAACGTCTGATTGTTGGCACGCCGATTGCAGGCTGGGCCTCTCTGATGTGTCTTGTATTATTTTCGACAGGACTGATCTTGCTGATGCTTGGTATTTTGGGTGAATATTTGTGGAGAACCTTGGATGCAAGCCGAAACAGACCGCCATTTTTGGTTGATTGCGTAGCTGACAGCAGGGGTGCATTAAAAGAGGCAGCCGATCAGGCTTTTCAAAAAGCCCAAAAGAAGGCTGAAAAGAAAGAAAAGAAGAAAGCCAAAAAGAAGGAACAATAGAGGTTTGCCATGGGTGAAAAGAAACAGGGCAATCTGATGAAGAGCTTCATAGATTATTTCTATGGAAATTTTGTAGTGCTGCTGCTTGGATTCATATCATTGCCGCTGATAACACGTGTACTGGATACGGATGAATACGGAAGGACTGCCTTGTTTACCTCGGCAGTCACTGTTATTTATATATTTGCAATTCTCGGTCTGGATCAGGCCTATATTCGGTTCTTTTATAAAAAAGGAATTAACCGCCGCAGATTATTTCTGCAGTGCCTGATTCCACCGGCAGTCATAGTACTGTTTTTAACGACGGCTTATATGTTTGGAGCAGATACCTTTAACCGGCTGCTATTTGGTAAGAACAGTCTGGATGTTTCACTCCTTGTGATCGGATATACAATCATATCCGTGTTTGAACGGTTTTTGTTCCTGAATATCCGCATGGAGCAAAGAGGAAAACTGTATTCTAATCTGAATATTCTTTCAAAGGTATTGAATGTTTCCCTGATTATTCTGTTTGCAGTTCGTCTTGGGAATGATTTCAGAGTGGTATTATATGCAATGACTCTGTCACTGGGTATCGTGACACTGATTGTCGGGATTCGATATCTGTTCAGGGCAAAGAGAGAAGATACAGAAGTGATTGACGAAAAAGCAGCCATATCTGAGAAGGAGCTTCTTCGATACGGCATTCCTTTTATCATGATGCTGATGATGGAATGGCTGTTATCCTCTATGGATAAATGGTCGATCCGCATCTTCTGTGATTTTGATGAGACAGGTATCTATTCTGCTGCAATGCAGATTATGACTGTGCTGTTGACTTTTAAAATCACGTTTGTGGCTTTCTGGTCACCTGTAGCGATGGAGAAATATGAGAAGGAGACAGAAGAGGTCAACAAACTGTTCTTTGCTGATATTTTCCGGAAAGTACAGTTTCTATGTGTTGCCGCTGCCTTTGGACTGACCATTTGCCGTGGACTGATCGTACTGATTCTTGGAAAGAACTTCCGGGGAGCAATTTCTGTGATCCCGTTTCTGTCGTTGATGCCGATTCTGAGTATTCTCTTTGAAATGGTAGTACAGGGAATCAAATTCAAACAGCAGCTAAGATATATCAATTATGCATCTGTGGCAGCGATCCTATGCAATCTGATCGGTAATACACTGTTAGTTCCGATACTCGGTGGGCGGGGTGCAGCTATGGCTACTGCTTTGACTTATATTGTTTATTTCCTGATCGGAACTTATTTTTCTGAAAAATGTTATCCGGTTGGCTATCCGATTCGTACACTCATGATATCATTGGTTCTTTATATCGGATATGCTGCATTTGCAACGTTCTGGACAACAGAGTGGATCAGCGTAGTGACGGGACTTGTACTGCTGTCACTGGTATGCGTTCTGAACCGTGCTGTGATTGCGGACTTATGGAAGTTTGCCAGAGGATTCCTGCCCCATCCGGGAAGGAAGGAGCACTGAGCGTTTAACGGCGATAGAGCGTTCCACAGTCTACATCTATGATTTCATAGCCTTCTCTTGTCACGTAGTCAAGCAGAAAGCCCCCTATTTCATTTTCGTTAGGTGATGGATCAGCTTCTACATCCCCACAGCTGTCATAAGAGCCATATTCGTCATCCAGTACAAGAATCAGGTCAGGATAACGGTCAGGATTCAGCTGATAGTAATCCTCCAGACGTACACTGTTAAATGAGGTCCGCCATGTAGTAGGAGAGCCACATTTTAAATCCGAACATAGATATCCGAACGGCAGGAGCTTCGTGATGAAGAGACTGCCGTTATTATTTTTTTGGGGATTCAGATCATCAGACTGACAATGATCCTGTAATACCTTGTAAACGGTTGTGTACATAGAGGCATGTTCTACTGTCGTATACAGACCGGCAGCAGGCCCACTCTCGAGTCTTACCGTTAATTCGTCTAAAGGTGCATCACGATATACGTTAACGAAACGAAGCGTGATGGTCTGTAACAGCGCAGCAAGCATGATGCATGTACACAGAACGGAGAACATTTCAATCAGACTGCTGTCTGTGTCAGCATTACAGATTTCCTTCTTGAAATCATAGATGAACATAATACCGCCGATGGAAGCTATGGAGTGCCCCATGGCCAGAATATACAGATAGCCGTTTGAAGAATAGCTGTAGACGACAGAGAAGATCATGCCGGATGCAAAGAGCAGCCAGAAGGCTTTTGACTGCCGGTTTGTTGTCAGAAAGAATAATGGCAGTGCAAACATACAGAGCGCAGTCTGAATATAGCCCGTATGGCCGATGCTGCATATAAAATAAGCAGAAAACAGCAGAATATCAGCACTGCACAGTATCAATTTCAGCCGTCTGCTGATTATTTTTCCATGCACCTCTATCAAAGCGGTCAGTGCAGTAACGACAATCAGTAAATAACCAAGATAAGCAGCATATCCATATACTTCATTGATGCCAATGAAGAATTTTTTCAGCGGGTAGATCAGGCTGGTTCCATGCTCTTCATCAGAGAGGACATAAGGAATCCCCTGAATGAAATCAGAAATCTGAACATTTGTGAGCAGGAAAATACCAAACATGACTGCAGGAATACAGATGCCCAGAAACGAATACCAGCATACAACCGGAAGCTGTCCCTGCTCTACTGCGTGTCTGATCCATACCGGCATCGGAAGAAACCGGCAGGCCAGCAGCAGAACAGCAATTCCCAGAATAACCAGAATATATGCAAGGGCCATCGTCGGCAGTGCCAGCACAGAGAGGGCAAAGATCACTCCACTGATCAACAGGTATCTGCGGAGAGCTGTCTGATAAAAATGATAGATCAACAGCATGGAGACTAAAAAGAATCCGACGGACATTGTGTAGTACGATAATGTTGCGATATTCAGATGTGTATAAAATAAATACAGCAACGCAGAGACCAGTGCAATCCATTGAGGATAGGAATACTGAATGATCCGATAGATGATAAAACTGCAGATGACTGCAAACAGGACAAAACAGATGCGGAAAAACAGAATCACACCATCTGCAGAACCTGCTATTTTCATAAAAAGAGAATAAAGTGGCAGCAGCATGACAGAGGACAGCTGGGTAGGAAACCAGTCGTGCTGAAAGATGCTGTCACCCTGATAGAAACGATTTGCTGTCGCAAAGTAGAATGTTTCGTCTGACCAGCAAAAGCTGTAAAAGCACTTCAGCAGTAACAGAATACCTGCAGCCAGGATAATGATATAGGGAAGAGATTTACGAATGGATGGTTTCATGGACAGAAGTATCCTTTCTTGATAACGGTTATTGGTTCACAGATTGATTGCACTGCTATTTTCATAAATAATAGTATAATACAGTGTCTGAAAACGCAAGGATTAAATCAGCCTGTCAAATTGACACAGGCAGTGGATTACTATATAATTGAGAACAGTGAAACTGAGTCTGTCAGTCACCTTGGAGATCATCAATGGGAATAGAAGCAGGCATACTGAAGGAACATCATTACTTACGTGATTTCCTAAAACATTATGGTATTCAATATCAGGAATTTAACACGGCACAGGAGATGCTTGCATCGGAAGCCCCGGTGCTTTTTTGTGATACAGAAACAGATCTGGTCAAGGCAGTCAGTCTGGGCAAATTCGTCATCACCAATCATGCAGTACTGATGCATGCAATCGGGAAACAAGCCGGTACAGCGGAAGGCTACAGTTATATCATGAAGGATTTTGTATTTGGAGAGCGGAGCTTCTATATCAGCGAGCAGGTATACTGCTGTGATCCGGATATGGGCGATGTTGAGCCAAAGCTGCAGAGGTTTGTGAAGGCGCAGGATTTTTTTGATGTAGGAGAGACATTTTCTCCTTTGAATGAGAAGATCAGCGGAGCCTGTATACTGGCGGGCAGACAGATCATCTCTCTGCCGTGGGATCTCAGGGGCTTTGACAGGCTTCAGAGAATGGAACTGCGTCCTTATTATAAAAAGAAAAGCAACCGGTATGCAGTACGGCTGATGTCGAATATGGACCATCATGGTTTCAGGCAGCTGCTCCTGGCACTGCTTCGATATGCATTCAGACGACAGGAAATCTGGATGCCTGAGAATCATGCAGTGAATATCAGGATGGGAGTTCAGGATATTGAATTTGTCTATCCGCCACAGAAGGTATTAGATGGGGTCAAACGTAAGAAGAAGTTGTTAAATGGTATCAGAAACCTGATGCCGCTGGCCTTTTGTTCGCTGCTGCTCATAGGTATCCTGTATTTTGCTTCATTGAAATATGCGACAGCTATGATCGCTGTGCTGATCCTATTGTGTGGCTCTATTTATGCATGCAGTCAGAAGAGACCATCTGCATTGAAGTATCTGATCGGTTTATTTGCACTTGGAGTGATTGGGGTGAACCTGCTTTACAATCTGCGCAGTCTGCCGGGAATTTATCCGTTGTACCATCCGCATACACAGGCAAGATATGTGGAGAAGTTTATGGAAAACGGAGAGTATGCAGATACGCTTTTGCAGCTGTTGGTAAAGAACAAGGAGATCCAGGTTCATGATCTGGGGGATCCGTATGAACATCCCGTATATACTTATTATGAAGAGGGTGATCCGCAGGTCAAGTATGCGGTCGCGCATGATCCAAAGTATTACTACGGCCGCGATTATGTGCGCTTTTTTGAGGAATTTGCCGGGAGTGTCAGCGTTGATGAAACGCTTGCAGCCAAAGAAAGCTTCGATTTTTCTGTATTCCAGAATGAGAACAGCATGACGCGGATTGGCTACAGCAATGATATGGCTCGATATACATTTTTGATCAATCAGGACGAAATCGAGCAGTCGTCTTACTTCTGGTATGATTATGTTTATCGCGAAGAAGCTTCAACCATGTATATTTACCTGGAAAACGGAATTTCAGCTGATGACACAGCTCTGGTTGCATTATGGGACACTGAGAATAATCTGTATATCATGAGCAGAGAGTACTATGACGGGGAGGTGGGCAGGTAATGACCAAGGAACAGATGACACTGTTATTATCAGATCTGACCTCAGGGTATGGAATCAGACAGATATTTGCCATCCTGCTGATTTTTCTGATAGGTTTCTTTTTTCTATATGGTGTCCGGGACAAAATCAAGATACAGTGGCTGCTTGCATTGGCATATCCTGTTGGACTGGCATTATGGTGTGTCGCCGGATTTTTGCTGTTGACACTGGGCATTCCGTTCTGTTTGTTTTCTGAACTGGTAATGATTGCTTTGATATTGGCGGTATCAGCGGGAACAGCAGGACTTCGTTATCGCTTCAGAGAGAGACCCGTATCCATCAGGAGGCCGGTCATCACGCTGCTTGCTGCATCTGCTCTGCTGATTCTTGTGGCTGTAGTAGCAGTCAGTGGTGTTTTGAGCATCAGCACATCAAATGATACGATGTATTACTATCTGTATTATCCGGAGGTACTTGTAAAGGAAGGCACATATCTGAGTGCCTATGATGTATTTCTGTCCGATGTCGGTCCGATGGCAGCATTGATCGGAACGATACCGGCCATGCTGGGATTTGACCAGTTCTATGGGATACAACAGGTATTCAATCTCAATTTTATACTGCTGTTTGCGATGTTTTCCTATGAGCGCAGCAGAGAGAAGCTGCAGGAAAAACAGGCAATGATCCTAACAGCAGTTATGACCGTACTTCTGATCACAGCGACCCCGTTTATTGTATTATCAAAATGGATTCTTGCGAATGTATATGTGATGGCGTATTCCTTCTTACTATTCGGTCTTGCATATAAAATTGACAGAGAGAGAAAGATGGGCGAACAGGGGAATCATGATGCAATGTTCGTGTTCATGCTGCTGTCAGCGGTGATATCCATGCTTCGTATGGAGGGTGGAATGCTGATGTGCTTTATGATTGTATGCATCTCTACGTTGGGATACAGCAACCGGGAGCTGCTGTCCAGATTTCTGCTGCCGGCATCTGTGATGCCTTGTCTGTACTATATTCGCTATTTTGCATTTTTAAAGGTATCACCGGTCTATAGCTTTTTGACATGGCAAAAGGCAGCAGTGGCAATTGCAGTCATGGTGCTGCTGGGACACTATATCGGAGGAATCAGAGGGAAGCATCTGATCCGTCTGCAAAAGCACACGGGCTGGCTGATTCTGATCGGGCTATTGGCGGTCAATGGTGGTCTTTTCGTTTTAGCTTCATCGGATTATCTGGTTGTAGCAAAGGCTTTTTTGCAAAATGTTGTGTATCGAGAAGGATGGGGGTATACAATAGATCTGGTTCTTGTATGCTATATTATAATATATTTTATAGAAAAAACGCAGAAAATAAAAGAATCTGATAACCAGTGCCATGAACAGAAAATACATGATATTCAGTACGAGAATCTGTTTTTGCTTGGTTATATCTTATTTACAGTTGTAGTCAGCTTTGCGAGAGGCGGAGGACTGAGACGTGGAATCGGAGATTCCGGTAACCGTGTCATGCTGCAGGTGATTCCGTTTTTGATTTACGCGCTGATCTGCAGGGTCATCGATGTAGCAGCAGGCCTGGAGGGGTCTGCAGCAAAGAAGTTAGAAGAAGGAGCAGCAGACGATGTCGATCACAATTAATGCAGATGATTTTGGAAGAACAGAGGAGGTGAATCAGGCTATCGAAGAGTGCTTTCGACTTGGTTATATTGACAGGACAACATTGATGGTCAATATGCCATATGCGGATGCGGCAATGCAGATGGCAAGAGAGCGGGGTTTTGCTGACCGTGTCGGGCTCCATCTGAATCTGACAGCAGGCTCTCCGTTGACAGACAGAATTCGTCAGAATGCTGTCTTTTGTGACACACAGGGAAACTTTCATGCCGGCTTTCATCATAGTCTGAAAAATAGATTGTGGATGTCTTCTGATCAGGTGTCTCAGATTTCAGAAGAGCTGGAGGCACAGATTAAAAAGTATCTGGAATATGGATGTACACTAAAGCATGTGGATTCTCATCATCACGTGCATACAAATCTGCCGGTGCTGAAGGCGCTGAAACCGCTGCTGAAAAAGTATGATATTACTTCCATACGAATCGGAAGGAATCTCTTTACAAAGGCCTCATTATTTAACGTTGTATACAAAAATATATATAACTCCCAGTTGAAGAGAACCGGACTGCAGATCACGGATTACTTTGGATCAGCGCCGGATTTCCGGTCTTATATACGAAGCAGAGGTATCCATGCTGACAGTTTTTCTCAGCATTATCATACAGAGATTATGACACATCCGATGTATGATGAAGATGGCATGCTTGTCAACACGAATGAGCCAATGGATGCTTCGTGGTGCAGGTCACTATGCAGACAGGAGAAGGAGAACTGATTTGGACAAAGAAACCAAAAGGGTCACAGCGTTAAGATACATGCTTCCGCCTTTGGCAACATTGTTGATTGTGAGTGTGGCGTTATGGCTGAAGCACATCTTTCCCTTCGGAACCAATACAATAGATTATTATGATATGGGGCAGCAGATTGCGGCCTTTTATTATCATGTGTATGACGCACTTCACGGAACAAAATCATTGTTCTATGACTGGTACAGTGCACTGGGCACGAATATGACGATGAATACCTCCGGCTGCAGCAGCATCAGTTTCTTTAATTTACTGCTGTATTTTGTGCCAAGAGACGGTATCTTGCAGGCTTTGTCTATATTTACGATGGTTAAAATGGCATGTATGTCGTTGACAATGTATCATTTTCTACATAAGACAATACATGCTGATGCTATATGGGAATTCTGCTTTTCAGTATGCTATGGTCTCTGCGGATTTGCAATGATGTACTATATCACAAATCAATGGCTGGATGTGGCGGTCATTTTCCCTCTGTTAATCTGTGCACTTGTACGTCTGTGCCGTGAGGGCAGGATGACATCCTATGTAGTATACCTGACAATCTGTCTGGCAGGCAGCTATTATCAGAGCTTTATGATACTGATTCTGATTGTCTTGTCAGTCGGGATGTATTATCTGACAACAGGTAAGGAAAAGAAAGAAGAACGGAAAGCGGCAGTGCTGCGGCTGGCGATTGGTACATTGCTTGCATTTGGAATTTCTGCATTCATCTTAGTGCCGCAGCTGATACAGACCTTTGGATCGACCCGGTTTGAGAATAACAACAAGGAAGGAA
>CAYRJT010000054.1:0-11064 GCA_964424675.1 uncultured Lachnospiraceae bacterium | reverse complement strand
CCTTAGCGCCGTCCATTGCGAAATATTTGTCCATGATTGCGTTGTTGTAAATGATGCCGTATCCTTCAACTACATAAGGGATACCATATACACCACCGTCTGCGCCTTCAACTGCAAGGCTCTTGTCAAGTAACCAGCTGTAAAGGTCTGTGTCCTTCAGATCTGCACAGTAGTCTTTCCAGTTCTGATATCCTACAGGTCCGTTGATCTGGAACAGTGTAGGTGCATCAGCGTTAGCTACTTCTGACATTAATGTCTGCTCATAAGTTCCGCTTGCTGCTGTAACAACTTTAACAGGAACTCCTGTCTCTTCTGTATACTTTGCTGCTAAGCTCTGCCAGATTTCATCTACTTCAGGTTTGAAGTTCAGGTAATATACCTGACCTGCTCCTGCTGCTGTATCATCTGCAGGTGCTGCTTCCTCTGCTGCAGGTGCTTCCTCTGCTGCGGGTGCTGCTTCTTCTGTTGCTGGTGCTGTTTCTGTTTCCGTTGCTGCTTTTGATCCGCAACCTGCTAACATTGCTGCTACCATTGTTACAGATAATAACACGCTAATAACTTTCTTTTTCATAATGCTTACCTCTCCTTTTTGATCTTACATCATATTGTATTAGCAATACGACAGTTATAGGTTGCCACGGAATGGAAATAATTATTCCGCTGGTTTTACGGAAACGGTCTCGGTAACGATGTCGGTATCGTTGTCGGTAACGTTTCCAATGACCTTGACGTAACTATAGCACACGGAACGAGATTCTGCAATATCCTTTTTCATTTTTAGTTATATTTATCCATTTTGGCAATTGGAATTTGGTGGATTTGCACAAAGATAGAGAAGGACTGGGATGGGATGAAGGTGTATGATTCAGAAATTGTTGGTGAGATGTCGCAAGAAGAGGGGTATTGATGGCAGAAGCAGGTTGGAGTGGAAAAGGAACCTGCTAAAAGTGCGGCTCGGGGTGCCGGAGCAAGCGGGAGCGGAAAACGGAGGTTTGCTTCGACGCGTCGTCCCCTTCAACCTCTAAGATGCAGAAAAGTAGGAGAATGGCTCCTACTTTTCTGCAGAGTTTTCAGGCTCCTTTGGCTTGACCTTCGCAAACCTCCGTTTTCCGCTTCCGCCTGCTCCTGCTCTTTGGCTTACTCTTTTACTTATTCTTTTACTTGACCTTTTATTTTGAATCAATTGCAGCATTTCTGCCATTCTTGATCCAGACATAATAAATCATGTAATGTGTCAACTATTCTCTATATTTTGGACAATGGACCCCTGTCGATTATAATATCTCATCCAAAATCAAGCATATATAGAGTTCAAGGGTATCCATTTGGACAACCAACATACCTCAACTGCATTTCTGATTCCAAATGTCATCACCAAACCTGCTGTTTGTGGATGTGGATATGCCTTTGAGATGCTTCTCTTGTCCAATCCGCCAGATATCTCATTCCGACTCCGCTGTTTTGGATGTTTATTTGCTTTTGGGAAGCTTCCTTGTCCAATTCGCTAGATATCTCATTCCAACTCAGCTGTTTTGGATGTCTATTTGCTTTTGAGAAGCTTCCTTTGTCCAATCCGCTAGATATTTCATTCCGACTCAGGTGGTTTCTCTCACTATCAGTGATATAGGCAGAGTGGTTTTGCTTGGTACCGCTTTTCCTTCGCCTGCCTGTATCAGCATGGAAACTGCTGCCTCAGCCATTTCCTGTATCGGCTGGTGAATGGTCGTAATCCGAGGTGTCGTTAGTGTAGAAATCATAACATCATCAAAGCCTACGATTTTGATTTCCTGTGGAATTTTCTTATGAAGCTTCGCACACACCTGTATAACCTGGGCAGCTATCAAATCGCTGCTTGCAAAAATCCCGTCTATCTTGGAATCCTTTGTTAAGATGTCTGTGATAAACTCATGATAGTCACCGGCATTATACTGTACTGCATCTGTCTTATATTCAAAATGTCTGACTCCATTCTCCTCACAGGCCGCCACAAATCCCTGTTCTCTGGCATCTGCCGGCATATCTGTTCCCCGTACTCCGCTGATGTGAATCAGATGTCTGCATCCACTTTGAATCAAGTGCTCTGCAGCAGTCCGTCCCCCCTGCAGATTATCGCATTCTACGGATGCTTTTCCGCTGTCAAGATTACGTTCTAACGTAATCAAGGGAACATTGATTCCCTGAAACTCTTCCATCGCAACTGTACCACTGCATAAAATAATACCTGCTACACGATTGCTTTTGCACATTTCCATGAAGTGCAGTTCTTTTTCATTCTTCTCCTTCGTATTAAACAAAAGGATTCTGTAATGATTTTTATTGGCTGCTGACTCAATGCAGCTGATCAATTCCGCAAAATAAGGATGCTTAATATGCGGTACGATCAGACCGATCATATTGGTCTTTTTCTTAGACAGAGAACGTGCCACCTCATTTGGCTGATAGTTCAGTGTCTTCATTGTTTCATATACCTTATTTCTTGTTTCTTCGCTGATGTAACCTCGATTATTCAACACACGCGATACCGTTGTCACCGTCAGCCCTGACTCTTTTGCCACGTCCTTCAGTGTTGCCACATAAATCCTCCTCACATGCTGTCTTTTCTATTTTTACAGTGCATATACCTCCACATTGCATAAAGCATTTGATGTTACCCTAATATAATTTGTTCTTTCCGTCATTTCCAGTTCGGCTGCATATATTTTATCATACCCGCATCCGATTTCAAGCAAATTTGTGTCCATAATCATAGAAATCATCGCAGAACTTGCGCCAATGCAGAACTCATCTGTCTCTATCCGGCATTCCTCCGTCCGGTTCTCCCGCATTGTCATCTTGCGTACCTTGTCTACAGAGAGTATTCCACTCTCTCCCTCATAACGGATATGCGTACCGAACAGATCCCATGTAACCAGTGCATCACTGCTGCTGCACATCACCAATACCTCAATGGCACAATCATCCTGGATCCTGTACTCCGTCAAATAAGCATAAGAGCCTCCCTCCAGAATCGCATTTTGGTATAATTCCATGATAGATGTCCTGTGCAGAAGCTTTCTCTGCCCCATATACTCCTGTACTGGACGTATACATAACCGCGCATTCCCGAATTTCTCTTCCAGATAAAGTTCTCTGGGAATTCCCATCACTCCACGGTATTTCTGTTCTCTCACTCCGGTTCGAAACCACGGTATCATTACAACCCGGTCATTAATTCCCGAAAAAATCTGGGCTGCGTACAGAGTCTGGCCACACCAGGCCTCTCTTCTGATGCCATCTGTCGTAAATTCCCGACCATGAAAGCTTCCTTCATAATAATAACCATCTGCCGTCCACAGAAACCATCTTGACTCTCCTGACGGTGTTTTCAATTCAAATAGATTGGGACATTCGAAGCCTTTGTCCAGGCGCAGTCTCTGTGTCAGCTCCCACTGCTCCAGATTCTGAGAACGAAGAATTGCAAAATCATTGTCTTCCACCCACATACACATGATATATGCTTCTGATGCTTCATGCCAAAAGACCTTTGGATCCCGGTTTTCCTTACTGAGAGGTGGAACCACAGTCATTGATTTATGCAGTGTATATCCATCGTCTGTACTGTATGCAAGCTTCTGGACACATGAATTTTCCCTGCTCCATTCGCTCGCTTCTCCAACACACGTATAAAAGTACAAAAGTGCCTCCTTGGGTAGTCCCAGAAGTCTCTGATGATTTTCAATTGCCGAACCCGAGAAAATAACGCCCTCTTCATCCGGAAAAAGCACTGCGTCACACCGTGTCCAATGCAGCAGATCTGTACTTACAGCATGTCCCCAGCTCATATTTCCCCATTCTACATGAAAGGGATTGTACTGAAAATACATATGATACACCCCGTCATGATAAATGAGTCCGTTCGGGTCATTCATCCAGCCTGTATCCGGCGCGAAATGTATATGAGGGCGATTCCGAGACTCTGTCCGGGAAGCTCCCGCTGTCACAGCAGTGTCTACTGCTGCTGCAAAAGCCTCGGTAAAGTCACCCTCGAGAGAAAGTTTACCCCAAAAGTCGGGACTAATGGGCAGATAAGCCATGAAGTCGTATGTATACGGCTCTCCGGCATCCGGCAGCACCGGAATCTGAAATTCATAGCTCTTCCGGTTGTCACTGTATATAGAAACGGTACACAAATCTCCCTGTATGGAAATCGGAATACTAAGATACCGCATCGTCTGATCGGTTAATACTTCCTTTTTCATATTGTTCTTTCCTTCAATCATGCAACCTGCTCATGTTATTCTGATTACACTTCGATTGGCAGACTATGCATGTTGTGATTTTTCTCATCCATGTAGTCTATCTGCATAGTACGTCTCTTAAAATCCACCCGCAGCTCTGCCACAGCCTCTCCACTCCTTCTGATGATATGCAGACATTCTGCTGCAGTTTCCTTCATCTCAAAGCTTCCGTCAAATGCAGGATAGGTATTGCGAAATTCCATCAGCTTTAGGAGTCTCTCCACCACAGGTCGTTTCACTTCCTGTTGAATTTCCTGCAGTGTATAGTAATGACGGTTGATATTACGCCCCACCTTTGTTTCTTCTAAAAGCTGCAAATCATTTTTGCCGGCTAACAGTCCTACATAATAGACCTGCGGAATCCCCGGTGCAAAAAACTGTACAGCTCTTGCAATCAGGTATGCTCTGTCATCATCCCCCAGTGCGGAATAGTACGAGCAGTTGACCTGATAAATATCAAGATTGTTGTATTTGGCTGTATTGTAGACCTTTTTGACGTTCGCTCCGTATTTGAAGATATCCTCTTTTGTTCTCTCAATCTCATCATCCGGAAGCAGATCCTTCACATCAACCACACCGATTCCGTCATGTGTATCAAGCGTCGTGAACTGCTTTCTAGGGCAGATGGTCAGCCAGTGCTTCAGGTAGTCTGCCTTTCCGTAATACAACGCATTCAGCAACAGCATCGGAAGTGCAAAATCATATACATAGTAGTCCTTCTCTTCGATCTTCTTCTGCATCGTGTAATGCTCATGAATCTCAGGAAGCAGCTCCACATGCTGCGGCTTTAGAATCTCATCTGTCATCGACAGCAGCTCCCATACCTCCGGTTCTATGAAAAAGCAACTCGTTCCGGCACGTTTTGTTGCGTATGCAAATGCATCCAGACGAATCATTTTGGCACCGTGACGGCAAAGCTCCAGCAGATTTTCACGGATAAATGACCTGGCAGTCTCTGACTGACAGTTGATATCAATCTGCTCCTCATCAAATGTACACCATACCTCCTCGGTGGTGCCGTCTGCAAAGTACGCTGTCACAGAGGGTGCCTTAGGCTTTCTTTTATAAATTGCATCCACCTGCTCCTGTGTCGGAGTCCCGTTCTCCCAGAAATCCTGATACCGTATGAACAAATCATGGTATATGGAAGCATCCTTATGTCTCAAAAAGTCCTGATAATACTCACTCTTTGCCGAGATATGATTGATCATATAATCAAACATTAAGTCATAATCCTCGGCTAATCGCTCGACATCCTTCCAGTCTCCAAATGCCGGATCCACCTCCCTATATGTCATGGGGGCAAATCCTCTATCTCCGGATGACGGGAAAAAAGGTAATATATGCACACTGCCGACTGCATGTTTGAAATACCGGTTCAGTACCTCTGTCAGGTCATGTAGATTGCTGCCCATGGAATCTGCATAGGTAATCAACATAATCTTATTTTTCATCGTTCTAGTCCTCTCTCTTCTATTTGACTGCTCCTGCAACCACTCCATTAATGATCTGCTTCTGTAAGAACAAATACAGAATCAGGATTGGTGCCACGGTCAGTACAAGTCCTGCCATAATGGTGCCGTAGTCCGCGGAATAGGTTCCGTAGAATGCATAGGTCGACAGTGGCAGTGTCATAATCTGCTTTTTTCCAAGTACCAGAGACGGGAGCAGATAATCATTCCAGAATGCCAGAACATTCAGAATCACCAAAGTTGCCGTAACCGGCTTGAGCAATGGAAACACGATATGGAAAAATGTCTGTACTTTACTGCAGCCGTCAATGCATGCTGCCTCCTCCAAGGCAATCGGAATACCACTTTTGATAAAACCTTGATAGATAAATACTGACATGCTCATTGCAAATCCCGTGTGTAGAAAGACCAGTGTCAGTCTATGATTCAGCATATGCAGGCTGGCTCCATAAATAGATACAAGCGGAATCATGATTGCCTGAAATGGAATAATCATAGAAGCTGCCATCAAAGCAAAGCATACTGTTGAAAACGTATTTTTGGAACGAACGAAATAATAAGCAACCATTGCTGCCAGAATGATGACAAGTAGCGTTGCCAGTCCGGTCACCATGACGGAATTGCCAAAGCTGCGTAAGAAGTTCATCTTCTCAAACGCAACAATATAATTTTTCACAATAAATCCTTTTTCCGGTATCAAAGAAAATGGATCCTTGATAATGTCCCTTTTTAATTTGAAGGAGTTAAGCAGTACAAGTACAAAAGGAACCATATAGAGCAGAAATAACAAAACCACTGCGATAAAGCCGATTGCATCAAGAAACGCTTTACGTGTTCCGCCGATTTTCTTCTTTTCCATTATGCTTCTACCTCCTTCTTTTTGCCCAGATAGATCTGGATGCCGCCAATGATGGCAACAATCAGGAATAAGAATAGTGCCTCAGCCTGACCAACACCGTAATTGCGGGCTGTAAATGCCTTCTCATATACATGCATGGCTACCAGTCGTGTCGTTCCATATGGTTCTCCACCGGTCAGTGTCAGATTGACATCATAGACCATAAAAGCGCGTGAAAGTGTTAAGAACAGACAGATGACAAACGAAGGAACCATTAACGGCAAAATAATCTTCGTTACTCTCTGGATTCCGGTTGCTCCATCAATGCTGGCCGCTTCCAGCACGTCTGCGCTGAGGCTTGTAAAGCCCGCTATGTAGATTAACATCATATAACCGGATAGCTGCCACACTGTCACGATGACAAGTGCCCAAAATGCTTTTGTCGGATCAGACAGCCATGAGGTGGAAAAAATGCCCCATCCTGTACTTTCTCCCAGATTTACCAGTACTCTCGAGAATACAAACTGCCAAATGAAACCAAGTACGACTCCACCGATTAAATTCGGCGTGAAAAATCCGGTTCTGAAGAAATTCTGTCCCTTCAGACCATTACTAAGTGCATAAGCCAAAATAAAGGCTACCAGATTCACCAACAGGACTGAGCAGAACACATAGCGTAACGTCAGCTCCATAGAGCTCCAGAACTGTGCATCCTGAAAGGCTTCCAGATAGTTCGATATCCCGACGATATTCTTTACCTGTTTCACGCCATCCCAGTCCGTCAGTGTCAGATAAAATCCATATATAAACGGTACAATAACCACTGCGAAGAAGATGAGTACTCCCGGTAATGCAAATATACATAGATTTTTCAACTTCTCCGCAGGCTTTCTTCCCATAGTCCCCATAATAAACCACCTTTCCCAGTAAACTTTCTCATAGAATCATTTGTGGATGTGCTGCTTTATTTCTGCGCAGTCCAATAGTCAGCGACTTCTTTGATAAATGTTTCTCTATCTGACTCACCTGCAATATATTTCTGCATTGCTGCTCCCAGTACACTCCAGTGATCTGAAGGTGCGATAAATGATGAGCTGTAGGTCTTACCTTCTGCCATACGATTCTTGATATCCATCCCGAGTGGATCCAGAGGATTGTAGGCATTATTCGTGCATGCAGGAATCAGCGCACATGTCTCTACTAACATTTTCTGGCCATTGTCGTTATATACCAGCCAGTTTAAGAATTCTTTTGCCGCTGCAATCTGCTCCTCAGAAGCCTGAACCTTATCAATGATAACCTGTTTGGTCGGTGATGCCTGAATAGAAGTATTTGCGAAATCACTTGTATCATTACCGAGTACGAATGGAATGAATCCATATGCATCTGTTGCCGAAGCTCCTGCATCAGCGATGTTCGGCCATGCCCAACAGCCATTTGCCCAGAATGCTGCATCACCGTCAGCTAAAAAGATCGGATCCTGCTCGTACAGGGCACCCAGAGGATCTTTTTTGTTGATGTTATATTCTAAGAGGAGATCCATGGTATCTAAGAACTGTGACAGTCTCTCATATTCCGCGGGATCCTGTGAGCCATCTTCCAGTGCTGTGATTAACTTTGCACTGCCTGCTGTAGTTCCGTCATAAGTATCATAGATGAATCCAAGCTGATGTGCGCCGAGTGACCAGTCTTCCTTTGAAATGACTACCGGATTCTCCATACCTGCCGCACGGAGTTCTTCCAGTAATGCTTTGAGTGCATCATAAGAATTGATGCTGTCCGGATTAAATTCTTTGCCGAGTGTATTCTCAATGGCTGCCTTGTTGTAGATGAGTCCCCTGCCTTCTACACAGAATGGGAAACTGTAGACTTTGTCACCAACCTTGGTCAAGAGGTCTGTACATTCTGCTGTCCACTTTTCGTTTGACAGGTCTAATGCATATTCTTCAGCCAGTGCTACTACATCTGTTGTATCCAGCATTGCCATTGTGGGAGCTGTTCCGGAATTGTATGCACTTGTGATCTTCGTATAGGGAACTTCACCTGTACCGCATGCCATAATGTCTACTTTGATACCGGTCTCTTCTTCGAACGCTGCTGCTGTCTCTTCCAGTGCTGTCTGGATCTCACCTTTACTGTTTAAGAAGGAGATCTCAACACCTGAGAGATCTGCTGATGCGGTGTCTGTTGTCGTATCTGCTGCTGTCGTATCTTCGTTTGCAGTATCTGCTGCATCTGTTGTTGCTGTGTCTGCCGGCTTTGTTGTGTCAGCTGTCTGGCTGTTCCCACAGCCTGCAAACAGTCCGATACTCATTGCTGTAACCATAAGTATTGCTGCTAACTTCTTCATTCTTTGCTTCATAATAGTCCTCCATGAGAAATTGATTAATGGGTTACGGTGTCATATTCGCGTCTATCACACCTAATAGCACATCATGATATGTCATACGCTTAACATATCACCAGAAGCATCGTATGTCAACCGGTTGACATACGATTTGTCAAATGTGTCTTATTCTGTAGTTTCATTTTTGTTCAACTTGCACATGGAGGGGAGGGGAATGGAACGAAGGTGTATTGTTTATTGCATAATAGAATTACCCAAAGTTGCAAAACAAAAATGGACATTGTTGCATGTCCAAAATGGGCATAATTGCAAAGCTTAGTATCATGGCTCTTTGGAACGGTGTTGCGCCTAAGTGGTAGCCACCAAGTATGAGCCTTTTCATAAAAAGATCCATTGCAGACATTTGAATAAACCATTACCCTTATCTTTGTTGTAGACCAAACAATAAAGACAAGGAGGAAAGGAGAATGTCAACTACAATGGATCAGATACATCATATCAGAGAAATGTTTTACCAACAAGATAAGAACATTTCCGAAATCGCATCTGAAACTGGTCTTGATCGCAAGACTGTTACGAAGTACGTGGATATGGAGGATTTCAATAGTCCACCACCCACACCATCATCAGAGGAAGCACATGAATCAAAACTTGATGCCTTTAAGCCTCTGATTGATGAATGGCTGCAGGCTGATAAGCTTGCACCAAGGAAGCAACGCCACACTGCTAAAAGAGTTTTTAAACGCCTTAAAAATGAGGCCGATGGTTTCGACTGCAGTTACCGGCTTGTTGCTTCATATGTCAAAATCAGAAAGGAAGAACTTAAGCTCAAACGAACAGATGGATATATTCCGCTTGACCATCGTCCTGGCGAAGCTCAGGCTGATTTTGGAACTGCAAGTTTTTACGAAAACGGAAAACTTCATGAGGAAGCCAAGTATCTAGTTCTCAGTTTTCCATTTAGTAATGGTGGTTTTCTCCAACTTAATTATGGAGAAAACATGGAATGCCTCCTAGAAGGCATGGTAGCTGTTTTTGAACATATCGGAGGTGTACCTACCGAAATCTGGTTCGATAATACAAGAACCATTGTTACTGAAATCATCAAAGGAGGCGGGCGAAATGTAACAGAGCGTTTTCAACGTTTTTGTGAACACTACCGTATTAAGGCGATATTCATGAATCCCGAATCCGGATGGGAAAAGGGAAATGTTGAAAATAAGGTTGGCTATCTACGCCGTAATGAACTTGTACCGGTTCCCCGATTTGATGATCTTGTGGCAGAGAATATAAATCTTCTTGGACGCTGTGAAATGGATATGCAGCGTGAGCACTACGATGATGATTCAAACCGTTTTATCAGTGAATTATTCGAAGAAGATAAAGGCCGTTTACTGCCACTCCCATCAGTGCCTTTTGACACAGCGAAATATATAACTGCTACAACTGATAAATATGGTAAGTTTACTCTGGATGCTGGAAAGCACCGTTATTCTGCATCACCTGCATTCTGTGAGTCCGTGGTGAACCTAAAAATCACTTCATCATCTGTGATTGTCATGGACAAGGACATGCATGAAGCAGTTCGTCACAAGCGTCTCTACGGTAATGAACATGAACGTATGGACTGGCTTCCATATCTTACTTACATAGCCAGAAAACCACGTTCCCTTCGTAACAGTGGCATTTATGATATGATGCCACAAACCATGCAGATCTACATGGATAACTGTGAAAGTAAAGAACGCGGGCGAGTTCTAAAGGTGCTTGCTGAACTTACAGAACGAACCGGATTTTCCAGTGCTGTTAAAACAGTGGATGAAGCGGTTCGTCTGAATGCAACAGATCCAGATAGTTTGCAAAATCTTTACAGACGGGCTTACGCAGATGTTCCACTTCTGCCGCCGTTGAAAAACAACGCTGCTGTGCCGCAACAGAAAATCATCCCATTTAGAAATGATCTGTCTCTGTTGGATGCCGCCCTTAAGAAAGGAGGTGCATCTAATGGTTGATATAGAAAAATCCATTGCAGAATGCTGCAAACAGCTCAGACTGTCCGTAAACTTTGCTGGACAAGCCTTCGAGCAGGAAGGAGACACACCACAGGAATACCTTTTAAATCTTCTGACA